>JBAXBD010000137.1:0-11249 GCA_037142165.1 Schlesneria sp.
CCCCGATACAAATCACAGGGTTTGGCGGTTCCGGCGCCGGATGGACAGCCAGTGTGAATACACAATCGGGCAACAAACAAGTTAATCCGATCGTTTCGAATAATGTTTTGACTCTGACGGAATCAGGAAGCAATCCCGCCGCAAGTGGACTTTGGTGCAATACGGCGATTCCGACCGACCAGCCATTCTCGGTGAATTACACGTATCAGGGGACAGCCAACGGCGCAGATGGGGTTGCGTTTGTGATCCAGAATAGCACAAGTGGCACATCGGCGATTGGCGAAGACGCTAGTTACGAGGGCTACGGTGGTATCTCAAATAGCTTAGCCTTCGGAATGGAATCTTATAACAATCAGGGATGTAAGGTCGGCCAGAATGGAACGTTCGGCTCTTATACCAGCACGTCACCGGTGAATCTCTCGTTAGGCCATTCGATCAATGTCGCCCTTGCGTATAACCCATCCACACAGATTTTGACCCAGACGCTGACGGACACCGTGACAAATCAAACCTTCACCCAGCAGACAACCGGTATCAATCTCGCAAAGCTCGCGAATGGTTCCACTGCATATTTGGGATTTACGGGAGCAACCGGTGGACTCAGTGCCACACAAACGATCTCCAATTTTTCCGCAACGATCGGTTCTCCGATCATTCAAAATAACCAGCTACAACTCACCCAAAGCGGATCAGGGAATTCCGCGCGAGCAGCCTGGTACCAGACTCCCGTTCCTGTCGCGCAGGCTTTCCAAGTCAATTTCACCTATACAGGACAAGCCAATGGCGCGGATGGTGTTGCCTTTGTCATGCAAAATGACCCGAAAGGAACAAACGCGTTAGGGAGTGTGGGAGGTGGCTTAGGTTACGCAGGTATCAAGAACAGCCTGGCATTGGAACTGGATATCTCCAATCAAAGCGGCACAAACCTGCAATCAAACGGAGCCACCGGCGCATACCTGACAACCGGTGCGGTGAATTTACGGTCTGGAAACCCAATTGCCGTCAGCCTCGCCTACAATCCCATCCAGCAAACCATGACGCAGCAATTGACCGACACGATCACGAACGCGACCTTTTCAAAGGTTTATTCGAATGTCAACCTGCCGCAGATCGTCGGTGGTTCTACGGCGTTCATTGGCTTCACCGGAGCCGATGGTGGCGTTTCCTCAAATCAAGTGATTTCTCAGTTTTCACTCCTCGAACTGGGTGGAACATCACAGATCCAACTTACTGCGGGGGGTTCAATACTTCCCTCCTCCACCAGTTCCTCGATCACCGGAAACAGCATCACACTGACTGCTGGTGAGGGGACTGGACAGGGAAGCATCGGGAGTTCGCAATCGCCAATTTCCCTCAACGTCAGCACCGTGACTTTGCAGAGCGGGGTGACCTCGGCAGGGATTGTGAATGCCAGTGCTCCCGGAAATATCTGGCTGACGGCCCCCACCGGAAATCTTCCTGTAGGACTCATCGATTCTCAATTCGGCACAGTGACTCTCAATGTCTCGAATGGCAGTATTCTCACCGCGAGTGACCAGACCTCGCTGAACATTCCCCAGAACACTCTGAGCTACGCCCAGCTTCAGGAGCTACAGTCTGCGGTTCAGACTTTTGAACAGAACAGTGTCCAAAGTACAATCAGCGCGTTTGAGGCATCAATCAATCAATACTACGCTCAATACTGGTCACTGATGAATAACGGAACCGTCACTTCAGGGGCTTACACCGTTGACCCAAGTTCGATTCCCTATTTCCAACCGATTACCGCCAGTGCACTGGGTCTGCCCGCAGGAACGCTGGCCACCAATGCGCAAGTGCAAAGTCAGACCAGCACGCTGTACCAGCAATGTGTGGCTCAGTTCAGCAGTCAGTCGGTGTTTGGCCCCGACTGGCAGTCGTTAACTCAGTTTAAGGCCTACCAGCCCAGCTACACGTTCGTCCCGACGAATACCCAGATTGCTCAGCTGAGTTACGGAGCCTATTCCGCCACCCAGGGTGTCGCGACGTTAGAACTTCAGCCTTTAACTTCAGCAAATCCAACGTCACCATTACCCCCTGCTTCTCCCAATATCGTCGGACTGAATGTGGTATTGAATGCCACGGGAAGCATCGGCCTTGTGGCACAACCAACCGTCATCACGGTGCAAGACATTCAAAGCGGAAATTTGACGAGAACTCAGCAATCGAATCTGGCGATGGCAACCGCATCCGGGGGCGCGCTGCAAATGGTCGGCGTCAATGCGTCCGGGCAGCAGGTGAAATACACCTATGGGAATACACCGGCAGGGGTGACACCGATTGGATTTGAAACCAATCTGGACGTTCCCGTGTATGTGAATGTTGCGCAATACGGGACACTGACAGCCATTGCTCCCACCGCGATCGCGGTCACACAAACGACAGGAAACCTGATTGTTGCTGAAGCGGCGAGTTCAGGCCCCGTCGATATTACGGCGCCTGGTTCCCTCTACACCAATAACACAACCAGCGCGTCCGCAATTTCTACAACGGGATTCGGGGGATCCGGCACCGGGTGGACGGCAACGGGAAATGGGAAATTCACTCCAACCGTGTCCAGCAATGTATTAACTCTCACACAATGGAATATTGGAGGGACTGCAAACGCTCTCTGGTACAATACTCCGGTTCCGGTTTTCCAAGCATTCCAGGTCTCTTACACCTACACGGTTCCCTTCGGACAATCAGGGGCGGGTGGCGTCGCCTTTGTGCTGCAGAACAATCCTGCCGGAACACTGGCTTTGGGTGGAACGGGTGGCGGGGTTGGCTACAGCGGCATTAATCAAAGCCTCGCATTCATTCTCGATATCTCTGGTCAGAATAGTTGGGCCATCGGCCAGAACGGTGTCGTTGGCTCGTATACCAGCACCTCGCCGATTCAACTGGCCTCCGGTGACGCAATCAATGTGACGCTGTCCTATAACCCTGCAACGCAGACGCTGGTAGAGACTCTGACCGATCCCTCGATGGGGACTTCTTACAGCCACACAACGACGGGAGTGAATCTCGCCAGCCTGCTCGGAGGGTCTCAAGCAACGATCGGCTTCACAGGAGGTGACGGTGAGGTGACATCCACCCAACAGATTTCAAATTTCTCGCTGCAAATCAATCCCGTCATTCAGATGGTCAGCGGATTCAGCAATACGGGAACTGGTTGGACCACAGCAAGTAATGGGGCGTTCACACCGACCATCTCGAATAATGTGCTGACGCTGACAAAGTCGGGAATAGGCAATACCGCCAGCGCAGTTTGGCTTAACACACCGGTTGCAGTTTCCGCTCCCTTTACAGCCTCGTTCACCTACACGATGTCCGCAACAAGTGGAACACCGGCGGATGGTGTCGCGTTTGTGCTGCAAAACAGCCCTAACGGAACAAGCGCCCTAGGCTTGGGTGGCGGTGATGACGGATACACGGGTATCACAAATAGCGGAGCATTTGTGCTCGACCTCTACCCCCAAAGTGAATGGGCGGTCGGCAAGAATGGTGTCATAGGCAGCTGGACATCGACTCCCTCTACTGTAAGCTTAACCAGTGGGCACGCAATCAACGTGACGCTGGCATATAACCCGGTGAATCAAACCCTGACCGAAATGATGACCGATACGGTAACAGGCCAGCAGTATCAGAATGTCACAACCGGAATCAACTTTGCCAGCCTCGCCCAAAGCAACACCGCCTATCTTGGTTTTACCGGCGGCGATGGTGGTTACTCGTCCACTCAGCAGATCTCGAATTTTTCGTTTTCCAGTGGTGGTCTCGTGGGTGGTTCGATGAATCTGGTCGCCGGGGGATCACTGGGCGGAGCACAATCCCCCCTGAATATACAGGCCTCGGGCGTTATCGATCTTTACAGCAATTCAAATATCTGGCTGCAACAGTCCTCTGGGAATTTGAATCTGGGTCAGGTCACGGCCTCGGGAAGTGTTAATCTGATCGCGAGCGGCGCGATCACCGAAAGCTCACAACCAGGCCAAGGTTCCATTTCGGGATTCGGAGGAACCGGATCGGGTTGGTTCACAAATGGAAATGCTGTGCTGGCAAACAGTACCACGTACGGAGCAGACACCCTGACACTCGTGAACGGTGCAAATCAAACCTCGTCTGCCTGGTATCCAAACTCCGTGGTTGTCGCCAATAGTTTCACCACCGGGTTTGTGTATACACCGGGTGGAACCGGGACCGGAATGACGTTTACCTTGCAAAACGACTCTCGGGGAACATCCGCTTTGGGGGGACCCGGAGCAAGCCTGGGCTACGGCGGAACCAGTTCGCCAATTCAACAGATTCAGCATAGCCTCGCCTTCCAGATCAATTTGGGAGCAGACAGTTCCATCCAGACAGGGATTGGTCTTGGCGACAACGGTCAGATTGAAAATCTGCACAGTCAGGCTGGCGTCGCAACCAATACGGCGAATCCGATGGATCCCATCCAGGTCTTGCTCACCTTCTCGGTCACGAATAACACGGTGACCTACGTCTTGATTGATACGGTCACTCAAGCACAACTGGCATCGGCGACCGTGACCAATTGTAATCTGGCGTCCTATCTGGGCAATTCGACCCAGGGGAGTTCGACCGCTTACATGGGTTTTACAGGAGCCAGTTCCAGTCAATCGACGAGTTCGCTGGCCGTCTCGAATTTCTTCTTCGCTTATGGCGCCCCGGCGATCACTGCCGCCAGCCTGACACTACAAGCGGGTACCACAGTCGGAACATCGTCATCACCGCTGGCGATCGACATTGCGTCGACGGGAACAGTCAATGTAAATGCCACGGGCAATATTTATCTGATCCAGATCGAAGGAGATCTGAATCTCGGAACAGTTTCAACGCCAGGGATACTTTCCGCTTCGGCACCGTTAGGTGGCGTTACCGGGGGATCGAGCAATTCCAGTTCCTCAGCAAACGCCGCATCACCTGTACTTGCCATGTCAACACCGATGATGAGCAGCATGAGCTTTGCAACACCAGGGGCGTTTGCCGGCCCAGTCGCAGCGCCAGCGGTTTCAGTTCCGATTCACGTCAGCGGATTGAAACTCTTTTCGCGGGACGGAATTGGTAGCGCAAATCACCCGCTAAGCGTTCAAGCCAAAGACTTGGAAGCAACCGCCGTTAATGGTGATCTGGTCGTCAACAACAACGGGCCGCTCGCGATCACCAGTTCGACTTCACTGAAGGGACTGACAGCAGGGGGACTGATTCAGGTGACGAGCACTGGCCAAATCACGGTTACGGCACCCGTCGTTGCAGGTCAGAATGTCACGCTGACCGTTCCGGACCAGGGGCAAAGTAACCAGAACCTGATCGTTTCTGCATCCAGTGTCATTCAATCAAAACAGGGTTCGATCCAGTTGAATGCGGCGGACAAGGTGGTATTGCTTGCTGGATCAGTGCTACAAACGCTGGGAACCGATAGCAGCGCCTTTGTTTCGGTCGGTGTCAATCGCTTCTGGCCTGGTCTCGTATCGACATCGATCCAGGCTCTCGGACGAATCATCTCAAATAATACGAAACTCGTCGGGGGCGATCTTTCCAACCAAACGACGCTCTCCACGACAGGTTTTGCCGGGGTCAGCCAGATTCCAACTATTCAAGTCCTGGGTGGTTCATCGATTGACCAGATAAACCTTGATCAGCACTTGATCACGACGGGAATGACATATCAGGTCACTGACCAGTCGATTGCCACGACAACAGCAACCATTTTGATGAGCTCCATCGAAAATGTGACGATGAATCTGGGTAGTGGTAACGACACAGCGAATATCAGTAACACCACTCACCTGAATTCGCTGACTGTGAATGGAAACAAGGGAAATGACCAGTTCAACGTGACGTTTGATCCTCAAAGCTCGACGCACTTCGTACTGGACGGCGGAACGGGAACTAATTCGCTAAAAAATGAGGCGGGTAGCCAACCCGTATGGGCCGGAACGGGAACGTTACAGACATTGACCTCCCGAATCGATTACTCGCAAATCCAGGGAGTGACCTCAAACACGACCGCGAGCGTTAATGGGAACCCGAATGCAACGACAATTCCACAATCCCTGCTCGCGGGTCTGAACTCTACCCAGCAGTACGTGCAGACAGTCTACTGGCAATTACTCGGCAGGGCTGCAACGGTTAAAGAACTCAGTCAATGGGTAACTCAACTGACACGATTCCCAGGGACCCGCACGAACTTTGCCCAATCGCTGATTGACAGTACTGAATACAGGTCAATACAGGTTCGGACGTGGTACCAGACGTATCTGGGACGACCTGCAACAACAACTGAGATCAATCAGACTCTGGGTGTCTGGAAGCAGACAAATTGGGACCAGCAGGTCCTCGCAACAATTCTCGGAACACAAGAGTTCTATAACATCACACAGAAATTGATCACGACAGGAACGCCGCAACAGCGTTACGTGATGGGCTTATACAAACTGGTCATCAATCCGTCAGGAACGATCCCAACACCGCTCAAGAATCTGATGTTGCAAACTCCCGTCAATCAAGGCCGTAACGCCATCGTCATGCGGATGCTGCTGTCGCCCGATTACATGACCACTCAACGTGAGTCACTGTCTGTCACGCTCGACAAACTCAGTTCCACGAATAATACCGTGATGAAAACGACGCCTCCCTTCGTAAACTTCAGTGTCGTTAAAGCATGGCTTCTGGGGAGAAAGAAAATCTGATCGAGGCAACTAGTCTGATGGTGGCCAATTCAGGCGGAGCCGAAATCCGTCACGTCGATAAGTCGATTATTGACTCCCTTTGATCCAAGCGATCAGATCGGCGAGTTGTTGCTTGTCGAGATCTTTTTCCAGGCCTTCGGGCATCAGCGACTGTCCCGTTGAGACAAGTTCTTCCAGTGTATCGCGAAGTACGACATCTTCCTTGGCTTCGGCTCGCTTCAGCGTCAGGCTGGCAGCGGTTTCGGCTGAGATGATTCCCGTATGAATCTTCCCTTGTTTCGTCACGGCGGTATAGGTCTGATAACTTGGCTGGGCTTCGCGATTTGGGTCGAGAATCGCCACCAGCAGATCTTCGGGCGACTTGTTCTTAACGCTGGCAAAATCGGGGCCAACCAGATGACCGGCAGTACCGTCACGGTGACACTGGATACAGGTTTTGGCGTAGACCATGCGACCTCGCTGAGGGTCACCGGTCAGCTCAAGCGCAGCCTGATAGTTGGCGACGACTTGTTTGCGGTTACTGGGTGGATCAGCCAACACTTTTCTGGCTGCATCACGGACCAGCTGCTGAGGATGATTGAGCATCAATTGTCGCTTGTCACGTTCGATACCCCCCGGTTTAATTGATCCTGCCTCAACCGCTCGGACCAGGGCCAGCGCGCCTGCCGCTGACTGAACCAGATTGTCGACCACCTCTCGGCGAGCGGCCGGGCCGAACCCTTCCCACGGTTCCAGCATCGAATCGATGGCCTGCTTCGTTCCATGTGCGGCAAGCGATTTGATTGCGGCCTGTTGCAACGCAGGCGACGTTTGTGGTGTGAAGAGCTGGGGTAGTGTTTGCTCGGCCAATCCAGGTTCGCCCAGTGCTAACAGGGATATGGCGGAAAGCCGATCGGCCTCGGGGGCTGACGGATCTTTGGCAATCTCGCTCGCGTTTTGAAAGATTTTTTCGAGCGATCTTATTGTGACACCAGTTGTCCTGGCGTCAGCCAAAGTCTTTGAAATGCTTGCCCCCCGACGCCTTAGTCCTTCACCTAAAGCGAGCAGGACGGGGATACGAGTCTTGTCTGGAACGGATTCCGCAACCACTGATTGCAACAATCGAATGCTATCTGTCGAATCGGCGGTCGAACCGATCAATCGTGCCAGTTGAACGAGTAAAGGGACGACAGGTTCCGTTGAACCTGACAATAATTCGACGGCGATGGTTCCCATCTGTGGATGAATGGACGAGAGCCATGCGGTTCGCAGGTCGGCATCTTTCGCAGCATCGAGTGCGATTGACTTGAGGCCACCGACTGCCAGATTCGGGGGGAGTTCTCCGAGGGTGAATGCGAGTTGCCAGCGGACTTTTTGCGAAGGGTCGTCAGTCATGCCGACAACTTGTTTCGCGAGATCCGCATCGTTACCGATAAATGCTGGCACCAGACGCAACGCAAGTTCCCTGATATGAGCGTCGGTATCTCGAAGAGCGTTCCGCAAATCATCCGCCTTCAAGTCCTTCAGCCCATTTAACGTCCAAAGGGCGTGTAGCCTTGTCTCGGGCGAAATCACCGTTTGGGCAGCGTTCTGTCCAGATTTAACGTAGTTGCGGAGTTCGGCGTCAGCCGAGTGATCCTTTCGTTCGACAAGTAGACGCTGGGCCGTATCGCGGACCCAACCGTGCGGGGACTTGAGGTGTTCGACCAGGTCTGCCGTAGAGGAATGACTTAGCTTCGGTGGCGTGGTGCGTTGAAAACCGGGAGGGGTCAGACGCCAGATGCGTCCTTTGTCATAACCGCTTTCCAGATCGACCAGTGCCTTGATGTCATCGGGGATCGAAGCAGGGTGTTCGATGGTTTCGCGATACATATCGAGAACGTACAGCGTTCCATCCGGGGCGTTTACGAAGTTTGCCGGCCGAAACCAGTTATCGGTGGATGTCAGAAATTCGATATTCTGATCGGCCCGCTCTGCGACAAAACTGATGCCGTCGGTCGTCAGCTTCTTTCGATGGATCAGGTTACCACCGACGTCGCCGATAAAGACGTCACCACGAAACTCAGGCGGATACGCTCCACCTCGATAGACCGTGACACCGGTTGCAGAGGTAAAAAACCCGATCGGGACAAGCTCGGTCGGAGGGAGCTTCTTGCGCATTTCGGGGTCTGCCGCACGACGCGCCGTTCGAACGAGCCGCCATGGCTCAGCCGAACTTGTCCGAAAGACAACAGCCGCCGCTCCTTCCTTCGCAATCGACCGGGTCATATCGGGAATCACGAGTAACGGATTGCGTTCAAGATAATTCAGCGGCCAGGTGACATGGACAATATGGTTGCTGTTCGAGCAGATGAACCGATCGCCCCAATTGTCGATCGTGTGTCCGTACTGCAGTCCGCCGCCAACCATCGTCAGTTCGTTTGTCGCGGGGTCGAGTCGCAGGTCACGTCGACCGGGGGTGAACTTGTATTCCGGCTTATTGCCTCGGGCGGGGACCGTCAGCTCACCTCCCGCAAGCCCCGAGGAAAAGTAAATGGCATTATCGATCCCCCATTCGAGACCATTTGACAGCGCCTGAACGTTCGACGAATTGAAACCCGAGCAGATAATCTCTTTCTGATCGGCAACATCATCGCCGTCTGTGTCTTTCATGAAATAGAGATAGGGTGGCGAAATCACATAGATTCCACCGCGTGCACAGCAGACAGACTGCGGCCAGCGAAGCTTGTCGGCAAAGACGATGCTCTTGTCCATCCGTCCGTCATTGTCGGTATCGGTTAATAGACGAATCCGGCCCCAGGTCTCGGGCCGTTGATCTTTGTACTTTTGAACTCGTTGCTCGGGCAGAAAAGGATAGTCGTTCATTTCGACGACGAACATTCGGCCATCTTCGTCGAATGCAGCATCGATGGGATCGGTCACGTCCGGTTCGCTGGCAACCAGTTCCATCCCGAATCCACGTTCGAGTTTGAATGTTTTCAAAGCCTCGGCAGGTGACTTCGATGGAATTCGCGGCATCAGCTCGGCCAGATTTTTTTCCTCACCCTGCACGGCACCTGCCATGAGCACCAGTAGCAAGGGAAAACGAATTCGACTGACAACGCCCCTTCGGCAACCCGCTGAAGGAATACCCAGACACCTCACAAGACAGACAAACGAATTGAGCACGAACCCGAACCCGAACATGGATGTCGTTCCTTCGCAGTTGGCAGGGATGTGATCGGGGACCACAATCGTGGGATCACACCGGATTTGGCACACACTACAGTAGCTGTGTGACTGCCGAAGTTGAAGTCATTGCCAAGCCGGTGTCTGCCAGATATCGGAACGCCGAAGGTTTCGGACTTCCGTCTGCTCAAACGGCGACGCCTTAAGGGTTCTTTCTTTGGCCTTCGACTTAATGTGCCACTGCTTCGGAGTCCTCGGAGAAGCAGTGTCTTCACATCGACGTTCGATGTGTCGCTCGGCACTGCTTGACGGAAGACCGTCAAGCAGTGGCACGACAATCTGTGAAACCCGTGTTTTCTCGAAGAAAAATCCTTCAGGACGTTGGCTCAAAGGGGGGCGAACCAAATCATGCGTATTAACCGGCGGCAATATCCCGTTTTGTAATTCGCATGACCTCTTCAAGTGTGGTCGTGCCGTCGAGGACGCGCTGAAAACCGTTCAGTCGAAGCGAAACCATTCCCTTCTTCAGGGCATAGTCTCTTACGTCGGAAGTACTTGCTCGATTAATGCAAAGACGGCCGATTTCGGGGTCGGTTCTCAGCAGTTCAAAGATTGCGCGGCGGCCAGCGTAGCCGCTTCCCTTGCACTCGCGACACCCGATTGGCTTCCAAAGGAATTCAGGAGCGGGAATCGGAAAGTCATCGGGAAGTTCATCTTCGGTCGGCCGATACTTCTCTTTGCAGTGCTTGCATAGAACGCGGACCAGTCGCTGAGCGAGCACTCCTTCAACGGTACTCGCGACGAGATACGGCTCGACACCCATATCGATCAGGCGGGCAAATGCGCCTGGAGCATCATTCGTGTGCAAGGTGCTGAACACAAGGTGGCCGGTCAGCGAAGCCTGAATCGCCGCTTCTGCCGTTTCACCGTCTCGAATTTCCCCGATCAGAATCACGTCCGGGTCGTGACGCAGAATACTTCGTAAACCGGCGGCGAATGTCAGACCGACTTTGGAATGAACCTGGATCTGACTGATCCCCGGGTTCTGATATTCGACAGGGTCTTCGACGGTAATGATCTTGATCGTCGGCTCTTTGATTTCGTTCAGTGCACTATAAAGAGTCGACGTTTTACCACTACCGGTGGGACCGGTGACCAGAATGATTCCGTGTGGTAACGCGATCAATTCATGAAATGTCTTGGCAAGTTGATCGGGCATCCCGACGTTCTTCAGATTGAAGACCATTCGGCCTTTATCAAGGAGTCGCATAACGACCCCCTCGCCGTGCACCATCGGGATAATCGAAACACGGACGTCGATCTCGCGTCCCGAGACCCGTAGCTTGATACGCCCGTCCTGCGGAATTCGCTTTTCGGCGATGTTCAGCTTTGACA
>JBAXBD010000138.1:0-11218 GCA_037142165.1 Schlesneria sp.
TGTTTCGCTGATATGGGGGGGGAATTATGCTGTTAGAATCTCGCCCGGCCGGGTGGTTCACTTCAAATATTGAACTGCGATTGAATGGTGAATTGCTGGGAATCGTTCAACATCATTGGCTAAATGAGGGAATGGATCTCGATCTGATGAGACTTCCGGTACGGTTTGAAAAACCGTCGTGGCTGAAAAGTCATTTTGTGCTGAAAGACGCCGAAGGTAACGAACTCGGTTCCGCGACAGTACGCGGTTTATTCCGGTCGTCGTGGGAGATGGACCTCCAGTCGGGACCTGGAACCCTGGAGCGAGCCGGCTGGTTTACACGGGGGTATCTCTTGAAACAGGGCGTTAACATTACAGCTCGGGTCGCTCCGAAAGGCTGGTTTTCTCGCGAGTGGACGGTCGAAGCTGAAGACTCACTTCCGGCAGTCGATGTTTTGCTTGTTGGCTTAACTTACCTGGTAATCCGTCGACGAGAATCGCAACAGAATTCGGCTGCTGGTTGATTGCCATATGATTTATCCATGGCGGATAAATGCCTTTCGCCAGTTCCCTCAAGAGAAAACTGGCGAAGATCTGCAGGCGTAAAATTTATTTGTGATACGACGCTTACTTCTTCTTCAAAAAGGGCGTGTAGACTTCACGCAGCTTGGCTTCCAGGTTAGAAGCATCAAGGCTGGTTTCGGCGACGATTCCATTGGGGTCGAGCAGCCACATCGTTGGCAGCATATTGACGCCATAGTACGCCGCAATCGGCGAATTCCAGCCGCGCTGGGCACGACCTGGAAAAAAGATTTGCTGCCAGTCAAGACGTTGATTTTCGACAAAGTTTTCAACCGCCTTTTCATTGGTATCAATGTTCACGCCGATTACAGTGCAGTACTTTTTGTATTTTGCTGTGACTTCAAGAATTTTGGGAAGCTGCTGGACGAATGGTTGAGCGTTAGATGCCCAGAACACGATCAGAACCATTTTTCCTTTAAAGGCTTTGACATCAATGTCATTTCCATCGATGCCAGGCCCTGAAAGATCAAGTTCTTGTCCCTTTAACTGCAACCGCCTGAGAGTTCCTTGCGCCTGCAGGCCTTGCGGAGTTTGTGCAAACCTGGAACTGATCAGCGAATAGCAGGTTTTTGCATCTTCAGCCTGACCATTATTTTCGCAACTGCGTGCGGCTGCCATCAGCAGAGGGACTGACCGAGGTGCCTCATCGGGAAATCGCGAGGCATAGACTTGGGCTCGCTTGGAAAATTCTTTCAGCCAATTGGGATTTTTGCTCCCATATCTTAGCGCGTTCGCATGGGCCAGGTTGACCAGGGTCAAGGCCGATTCGGAGGCAGAATCCGATTTGGGGTTTCGTTCGAAAAAGACTTTTTCTGCTTCATACAGGGCTTCGATGCTTTCCGTATCACCCTGTAATGCCAACTGCAATCGGGCATCGAGCAGGTTATGGACTGCCGCCGAGAAGATCATTTCCTGCTCAGGATTCTTGCTGGTCTTTTGCAGACACTCTTCCGCGAGCTTAATGATCTGAAAGTTACGTTCCCTGCGGATTGCTCGCGTTTTCTCGATCTCTTCAGCAAATTTCTTTTCTTGTGCGGGGGTTAGAGGTTGTTCATCCTCTTCGGAGTCTTCCGATTCATTTTCGGCTTCCGCTTCGCGTGGCAGTGGCAACAATCGAACGCGCTGAATTTCGTTCAGCAACCATTCAGGCGAACCTTTTTCAGCGACTTTTCGAGGGGCAGGCTCTTCCTCAGCCTCAGGTGCAGGTACAGCCTGTTGTTGCGGAGTTTTCTTCCCGAACAATCCCTTGGGTAACAGGCTTGGAGCGGACTTCGCGGCAGCCTGGGTTACCTTGCCCGATTTATTCGGCGTTTTGCCGTCGTCTGGACCTGGAACGGCAAGTAACGGAAGTCCTCCCTTTGCTTCGGAAATTTCCGCCAGCAAAGGGTCGTCCGTATTGATCTCGGCAACGGGCGCTGATTGAGTTCCACAGCCTGTGATTAATGCCGTGAATGCCAAAAAACAGTACATTGAATTACGAAGAGCAAATCGCATGACCTCTCCATCCCTTGAGAGACCGAAAAACACGGTCGGACCGAACGAACGATAATCGCATCCAGTATCCGCAGCCGGGTTTTAGGCCAAAACCGGCAAATATTGCAAGACGAAGAAATTTTCCGGTTCACGTTTTCCTTTTTTCCAGCCGGAAAACGGTTTTCGACTAGTCGAACGCTACGGTGGCAAGGTGAGGTCAATGACGTCACACTAACGGTTGAGATTAGCAGGTCGTTCCAGTCAAACCTGTTGGACGGAACTTTGAATGGGGTTGATTCGAATTAAAAACCCGCAAATTAAATTTTGTTTTGCACAACACTTGATGTCCCGCAGATATCGATGATCCGTTATCAGGTAAGTGACATTGGATTGAAAATGGATGAAACGAACTTGAGAAACGACCAGATCCGACTAGCGGTCATTCAACAGCTGGAAGGACTTCGTCGGGCTGGCGTGACTCACTGGAAGCGCATCGATCCGATATCGCCTCGAAAGCCTGCTCCAACCCCACAAGCACAGTCACAGACACCTGTGCCTAAAAACATTACGGAACGCACACCTGAAAAGTTTTCCGCATTGTCAGGTTCGACTGATTTAGCAAACAGTCTTCCCCCAACCCGTCCTCTGGTCGAAACAGAGAGTTCCCAATTGGCCAAGAAAAAGATCGCTCCGCCGCTGTTAGTCCCGATTCCATTTCAACCGTTGGATCTTCCATTAGCCGACCGTCTTGCAGGATTGACCGCGCTGGCTGAACGGGTCAAAGGTTGTACGCGATGTCAGGAACTCGCCTCCACAAGAACGCAAACTGTATTCGGCGTGGGTAACCCACAGGCCAGGATCGTCTTTGTCGGCGAAGCACCGGGTGCAGACGAAGATGCGCAAGGCGAACCGTTTGTGGGACGAGCAGGGCAGCTTTTGAACGATATCATCAAAGCGTGTCGATTGCGGCGGGAGGACATCTATATCTGTAACGTTCTCCGATGTCGGCCGCCGGGTAACCGACTTCCTGCTCCGGAAGAGGCATCAAATTGCCGCGAGTATCTCGACGGACAGTTAGCACATGTCAACCCAGAGTACATCGTTTGCTGGGGTGCCTGCGCCGCGCAGAATCTGCTTGGCTCAACGGAAACTATTGGCAAATTGCGCCGAAAGTTTTTTACTTATGGGCGTTCAAAAGTCCTATGCACTTACCACCCTGCGTACCTGATGCGGAATCCAGCAGCGAAAAAGGATGTTTGGGAAGATATGAAAATGCTTTTTCTGGATATGGGGATCGACTTGACTGCCAAATCAAAATGAATCTCAAAGGGAAAGTCCACTTGCAACGAAGAAGGGCATTTTTTGGTATACTGTGCGGCATGACAGTTGCCTTTAGGTATTCAGACGTCGAAATTGCCCTACATGTGTATTTTCTGCCGGTTCCCTGAGCGACTAATGCCTGAACTTTAGGCCGTTTAAATGGAGTTCAACGAAGGTAGGGGCAAACGTCGACAATTTCAGAGTCTCCATCAGAAAGACGAGAAATGCTCGCTGCCGCCGATAGCTCAATGCAATCAATGCCCGCCGATTTGGCGTTTCACAATTATGAGACTGTGGGTTTTTACGACGAGATGTTTCTCGAAGGGGGACAACCACGTCCAAGAGGTGAATTGCTGGCATCACGGTTAAAAGGTTTGACCGACGGGGAACTGATTCGTCGGCAGCGTGTCGCAGATCAGGCACTGCTGAATATGGGAATCACTTTTAACGTGTACGGGCACGAAGCAGGCACGGAAAAAATCTGGCCATTTGATCTGATTCCGCGAATCATCGAGAGCGCTGAATGGCGTTATATTGAATCCGGATTGAAACAGCGGATCAAAGCCCTGAACCTGTTCATTGACGACATTTATCACGATCAAAACATTGTTAAAGAAGGAATTTTTCCGGAATACATGGTTCGTTCGAGCCGGAATTTTCTGAAACAATGCGTCGGTCTTAATCCGCCTGGCGGCATTTGGTGCCACATCACGGGAACGGACCTTGTTCGTGACGCGGATGGCACCGTTTATGTCCTGGAAGACAATCTTCGGTGTCCATCGGGTGTCTCATACGTTCTCGAAAATCGCGAGGTCATGAAGCGAACATTCCCGCAACTGTTCAACGGATTGTCGGTCATGCCGGTCGAGGATTATCCCGAGCAATTGTTGAAAATGTTGCAACATATTGCACCTCCGACGACAGAGGAGCCGACTGTCGTGGTGATGACGCCCGGCATCTATAACTCGGCCTATTTCGAACACTGTTTCCTCGCTCAGCAGATGGGTGTCGAACTCGTCCAGGGTTCGGATCTTGTCGTGACAAACGGTTTTGTTCACATGCGTACGACGAGGGGACTGGAACGAGTTGACATCATTTACCGTCGAATCGACGACGAATTTCTTGATCCGTTGACTTTCCGTGCGGATTCCACGCTCGGAGTCCCAGGACTTATGGATGTTTATCGAGCAGGTCGAATCGCGCTGGCCAATGCGCCGGGAACTGGCATCGCCGATGATAAAGCCGTTTACGCATACGTCCCTCAGATGATTAAGTACTATCTCGGCGAAGAGATGATCTTGCCGAATGTCCCAACATACCTTTGTGCGAACGACGAACAGAGACAGTATGTTCTCGAACACATCGCCGAGTTGGTTATCAAGCCTGCCAACGAATCGGGAGGATACGGCATCCTGGTGGGACCACGAGCAACTCGTGAGCAGCTTGATAAGTACAAAGAATTAATCACTTCCAACCCAAGAAACTACGTTGCACAGCCGACATTGTCCTTGTCGCGAGTCCCCACGATCGTAGGTGATCGGCTGGAAGGCCGTCATGTGGACCTTCGACCATATATTCTTTACGGGGAAGATATTTACATACTACCAGGGGGGTTGACGCGAGTCGCTCTTGTGAAGGGATCGCTGGTTGTGAATTCATCTCAAGGAGGAGGAAGCAAGGATACTTGGGTCTTGAAAAATGGAACGCCGCGTGTTTGAAGGGTACTGTTTGAATTAAACACTGCGGGGATGGAGGACAATGAGTTCGCTCATCCGAGTTTCGTGCTGGGAACAGCTGATGTGATTTCGAAATGACGCCATAACCGTTTGACCTGTTCTTCGCCCGACAATCAATAAGAGATCCCGTTCCCGCGCGGAAAAGAGCCAGGAAACTTTCCGCCTTCGTGTCCCAGCAAACCTGAACTTTCATCGTTACGAGATATAAAAAATGCTGAGCCGCGTTGCCGACTCGATTTACTGGATGAGCCGATACGTGGAACGAGCCGAAAATGTGGCCCGGTTCATCGATGTCAATTTGAATCTGGCTCTGGATGTCGGCCCCGAAATGGAACGACATTGGGATCCTCTGATTTACACCACGGGTGACCATGACGATTTTCAGAAGCGTTACCCTGAAGGAACGCAGCAGAACGTCATTCAATTTTTGACGTTTGATACGCAGAATCCAAACTCGATCCTTTGTTGCTTACGAACAGCACGAGAGAATGCGCGAACCGTTCGTGACATGATCAGCTCGCCGATGTGGGAAGAATTGAACAAATTCTTCCTGTTGGTCAAGACCGCATCGCAACCACAGGTTCTCGGGTCTCCCTTTGATTTCTTTGCTCAAATCAAGTTATCCGCTTACACTTTAGATGGTGCCGTTCAATCAACACTCTCACATAATGAAGCCTGGCATTTTCATCGCATGGGGCAATTGATTGAGCGAGCGGATAAGACATCTCGAATTCTCGATGTCAAGTATTATCTGTTGCTCCCTCAGGTTTCAGACGTTGGGACGCAACTCGACACGAATCAGTGGTCCGCACTCTTGAAGTCCGCAAGTGCTCTCGAAATGTATCGCAAAGCACATGGTCGAATGACGCCGCAGCAAGTGGCCGAGTTCCTGTTGCTGGACCGTGAATTTCCCCGTGCCGTTCGCTTCTGTGTCAGCCGAGCCGAGCATTCGCTACTGACAATTACGGGTGGAATACGTGGGAATTTTGAAAATCGAGCCGAACAGTATCTTGGCCGATTACGCTCGGAACTTGACTACACCAACATCGACGAGATCTTCGCTACGGGGTTGCACGAGTTCATTGATCAGTTTCAAGGAAAGATGAATGAAGTCGGAAATGCGATTTCCGACACGTTCTTTGCCGTCGAACCGATCATCAAGCCAACGAAAGTCACGAGGAAATCATACGGAAAAAGCACGTCATTGCCCGAAAGTAGCGGACAGAAACAAGATTCCAGCAGCCAGTCTCAAGGATGATCAAACCCTGACTCGTTGAACACAGAGACACTCCCGGTGGGTTGTGTTTAAAACAAGGCCCGGATTTACACACAAGAAAACCGATCATGACCATTCGAGTTGCACTGCATCACAAGACCACTTATTCATACGACCGGCTCGTCAATCTGTCGCCGCAAGTCATTCGACTTCGTCCTGCGCCACATTGTCGGACTCCGATCCTCAGCTATTCGCTGAAGGTACTGCCTGAAAAGCAGTTTTTGAACTGGCAACAAGATCCGTACGGAAACTTCCTGGCTCGTCTCGTCTTTCCAGAAAAAACCAGGCAACTCTCAGTCGAGGTTGATCTGGTTGCCGACATGACGGTCATCAATCCGTTCGATTTCTTTCTCGAACCTGACGCAACAAATTTTCCATTCTCTTATGCTCCGTCTCTTAAGACGCAATTGCAGCCATATCTCGTGACGGAACCTCTCTCAACAGTGATGCAATCATTTGTTGAGAGAGCACCACGGCATTCCGTTACAACGAATGATTGTATTGTCGATTTTAATCAGTATGTTCAAAAGGCCGTTGGCTATGTCATTCGTATGGAACCCGGTGTCCAGACATGCGAGGAAACGCTGACAAAGAAAACCGGTTCCTGCCGTGATTCAGCATGGCTGCTGGTTCAATTGCTGCGACATGTCGGACTCGCGTCGCGGTTCGTCTCGGGGTATCTGCTGCAGTTGAAACCGGACGTTGCATCACTTGACGGGCCTTCCGGTGCCTCGACGGATTTCACGGACTTGCACGCATGGGCGGAAGTATTTTTGCCGGGTGCGGGTTGGGTGGGTCTCGACCCAACGTCAGGGCTACTCGCGGGCGAGGGGCATATTCCGCTGGCTGCGACCCCTGATCCTCAATCCGCTTCACCGATCTCTGGCGGCGTCGACAAATGCGAGGTCGAATTCGGGTTTGAAATGACAATCACGCGGGTCCACGAAGATCCGCGCGTGACGAAACCCTACACTGAAGAGCAGTGGGCTGACATCGAGCAATTGGGCGATTACGTTGATCGTGAACTGGCAATCGGCCCCCGCTCCTTCACGATGGGGGGTGAACCAACATTCGTTTCCATCGATCATCGCGACGAACCTGAATGGAATACCGCCGCACTGGGGGCTACTAAGCGGAAACTTGGCGGCACACTATTTCGACGATTGGCAAATCGATTTGCGAACGGTGCGCTGCTTCACTTCGGCCAGGGGAAATGGTATCCCGGTGAATCGCTGCCACGCTGGGCACTTGGTTGCTACTGGAGGAAAGACACAGAGCCCGTATGGACGCGTCCCGATCTGATTGCCGACGATGACCGTGATTACGGCCACGGCGAGAAGGAAGCTCGCGAATTTATTACGATGCTGGCGGATCAGTTACAGGTCCAATCCGAACACGTCGTTCCCGGCTACGAGGATACGTGGTATTACCTTTGGAAGGCGAGAAAATTACCCGTCAATGTCGACCCATTCGATTCGAAGCTCGACAACGAAGAAGACCGCGCGAGACTGGCTCGTGTCTTCGAACAGGGGTTGGCCAACACCGTCGGTTTTGTATTGCCGATCATGCCGAATTATGCGTCTAACGCGCTAACTCGCTGGACCAGTGGCCCTTGGTATTTGCGACAAGGGCGAATGTTTCTCGTGCCTGGTGATTCACCGATGGGATATCGGTTGCCGCTCGATTCGCTGCCATGGCTGCGCCCCGAGGATCGGCCCGAGGTCGTCGAACTTGACCCGATGGCCGAGCGTGGCGAATTGTCTCGTCAGTCACTGAACGGGCAGCTTGCCCATCAGACACATCCGAACGGTTTCGATGTTAAGTCATTGAAACCCGATTTGGCTGTGCCACGTGTGCTACAAACTCGGGGTCGCATTCTCGACTACGTAAAACGTTCACTCGAGGATCTGGAACCCGTGTTAGCAGGTGCCGCCGACGAAGCGACAGCACGAGTGGGGAACAGCGAATCAACGTCGCGACGACCGTTGTATAACGGAACTTCTGGACACGGAACATGGGCTGATAATGGCTCATCAAATGGCGTTCATGATTCAGACCTCGAAAGCGCCGGCAGTCCGGGCTTGTCTTCAAATTTTGAACCAATCGTTCGAACAGCGCTGTGTGTTGAACCCCGAGGTGGCGTGCTGCATATCTTTATGCCACCGTTGGATCGAATCGAACAATATCTCGAATTGGTTTCGGCAATCGAAGCGACGGCCGACGAATTGTCGATGCCGGTTCGAATCGAAGGTTATCCGCCGCCGTATGACTACCGAGTCGACCATTTCAAAGTGACGCCTGACCCTGGTGTCATCGAAGTCAATTTGCAGCCGTCGCGCAGCTGGAAAGAACTGGTCCGTAACACAACGGTCCTCTACGAAGAGGCTCATTTGTCACGACTCAGTACTGAAAAGTTCATGCTTGATGGTCGCCATACGGGTACCGGTGGGGGCAATCATATTGTCATGGGTGGGCCGTCTCCGGCACAAAGTCCGTTCCTGCGGCGCCCTGATCTTCTGCGAAGTTTGGTTTCGTATTGGAACAATCGTCCGTCGCTGTCTTATCTCTTCTCGGGGCTTTTCATTGGCCCAACGAGCCAGGCTCCGCGATTGGATGAAGCTCGACACGAAAACTTGTACGAGATGGAAATTGCTTGTTCGCAACTGCCGGAAAATGGTCCGTGCCCGCCATGGCTGGTCGACCGCGTGTTTCGCCACCTGTTGACGGACTTGACGGGAAATACACACCGCGCCGAGTTTTGTATCGACAAATTGTTCTCACCGGACAGTTCGAGCGGTCGATTGGGATTGGTCGAGATGCGTGGCTTTGAGATGCCACCGCACGAACGAATGAGCTTGACGCAACAGCTCCTGGTTCGGGCGCTGATCGCGCGTTTCTGGAATAAACCCTACCGTGAGCCGCTTGTCCGCTGGGGTACGACATTGCACGATCGGTTTATGTTGCCTCACTTCGTTGAGCAGGACTTTAATGAAGTTCTGGATGACTTGAATGAATCGGGATTCCGATTTGAGACCAAGTGGTTCGCTCCACACGTCGAATTCCGATTTCCCTTGATTGGTGAGCTTACGATTTCGGGAGTCCAGATTGAATTGCGTCAGGCCATTGAGCCGTGGCATGTGCTTGGTGAAGAGTTTGGCGGTACGGGAGCCGCTCGATATGTCGATTCGTCGGTTGAACGAGTTCAAGTCAAAGTCCGCGGACTGACAGATCCGCGATTCGTCATTGCCTGTAACGGGCGACGCGTGCCGCTTCATCCAACGGGAACAAAAGGGGAATTTGTAGCCGGGGTTCGTTTCCGAGCCTGGCAGCCACCATCGTGTCTGCACCCGACGATTGGAGTTCATTCGCCGCTGGTGTTTGATCTTCTCGATATGTGGAACAAGAGGTCGATCGGCGGCTGTTCTTGGCATGTCTCACATCCAGGAGGCCGGCACTATGCAACCTTCCCGGTGAATGCATACGAAGCGGAAAGTCGCCGGGTGGCAAGATTCTTCCAAATCGGTCACACTCCTGGAATTCAGTCGATCCCAGAGAACGTAAAGAATGTTGACTATCCATTCACGCTGGATATGAGAAGGGCTTGAAGTACGTTTTCCTCGTTTGAGCCTTCCGTTGAGAAAGACAAAAGCCAACCGTGAGCTTTTTGACTGGCGACGTAAGGTTCAGGGAAGGAAGCGGAATACTGACTTTCTGGAGTCTCCGTAATAATGAATGACAGCACCGGTACGGTGAGTGCTCATCCGGCCGGCGATATCGTGTCACAGTATCAGCCACCGAATCAGCTCTTTGATGAAATGCTGGGATCGGGGGGGCTTGTACGCCCCGCGTGGTCGCGATTAGCCCAAAGCCTGAATGATGAAGGATCAGCAGGTCTTGGTCGACGCAGCGATCAAGCTCGCCACCTGCTTCGCGAAAATGGCGTCACATATAACGTTTATGGGGCGGCCAAGGATTTAGAGCGACCATGGGAACTCGACCCAATCCCGCTGATGATCCCAATCGAAGAATGGAAATTGCTGGCGGATGCTCTTAAGCAGCGTGCCCGCTTGTCCAACCGGATTCTTGCCGATGTCTATGGTTCACAAGAGTTAATGCAGTCGGGCATACTTCCGCCCAACAGCTTATTCGAACACCCCAATTATCTCTTGCCATGTGTGGGCATTAAGCCACCTGGAGGGATCTTCGTTCATTGGTATGCCGCTCAGTTGGCGCGAGACGCACACGGCCAATGGATTGCACTCGGTGATCGCTCGCAGGGCCCGTCTGGAGCAGGATACGCCGTTGAGAACCGGATTGTTATTTCCCGCACTTTGCCGGAAGAATTTCAAAGTTTGAACGTTGTTCGACTTGCGTCATTTTTCATTGCACTGCAGAACACGCTGGCCAGTTTGTCTCGCAGCCATCGCGAGAACCCTCGTGTTGTTTTGCTCTCTCCAGGCCCCAAAAGCTCGCGCTATTTCGAAGATGTTTATCTCGCACGATATCTTGGCTACACACTGGTTGAAGGGGGCGACCTCACCGTCCGCGGCGACGGAGTCTATTTGAAGACCCTCGGCGGGTTACTTGAAGTCGATGTGATCTTCCGCCGAATGGCGGATGGACGTTGCGATCCGCTCGAATTACGTCCGGATTCCCGAGCAGGAATTCCGGGACTGATCCAGGTTGTCCGCGACGGTCAGGTCGTGGTCGCCAATGCGCTTGGCAGCGGCTTCCTCGAAGCCCCGTTGCTTCAAGCGTTTCTTCCCGCGGCCTGTCGATTTCTGCTTGGAGAAGACCTCAAACTCCCTTCCGTCCCGACGTGGTGGTGCGGACGAAACGAAGACCTGAAGTA
>JBAXBD010000139.1:0-11164 GCA_037142165.1 Schlesneria sp.
TCCCACCAGAGGAACGCAAATACGCGCCGACCCTTGCCGACAAACTGCGAATGTTATTCGATTCAGAATATCCCGATGTGACGGATGTCGTCGTTCAGCCGGTCATGGTCGCTGCAGAACTGTTGCTGAACTGGAATGGCAATTTCTTCAACTTCGTATCAAGTCGTGATCTGACTCGCCAGGAAGGACTAATCTTCCGTCATCTCCTGCGGATGGTCTTACTTCTGGACGAATTTCGGCAAGTGACCCCGATTGGGGTCGATCCCATCATCTGGCAGGCTGAACTTGGCGAAACGGCAGAGCGATTGACCGCATGTTGTCGCAGTGTCGACCCAAGCTGGACAGATTCCATGCTTGCGCAACCAGGTAACTCGGATTTCGTTGAGCGTTAAACCTGTTTGCCGCTATCATATCAAGATGTGAAACGGAAGGGCGGACCTTCTTAAAACGGCTGTTCCTGGTTAAGAGGAAATACGGACATGTCGAATACGAACGATTTGCCAACGATTGTTGAATCGAACCCCGTTGCTTGTTCAAGCGGCTGCCACATGTGCGGCAAGGGTGTGTTTCGAGCAGTGGCCTATGCACCCCTGATTCTGATTCTGAGTGGCCTTGCAGCCTTGGCAATGTTTCCAGATCTGGCCGATTATGGATATCCGCTGATTGGTAAACCTTCCCATACCGGCTTCACTGGTGAGCGCCCCTGCTCCGTCGAATTTGGCAATTCCAACTGCTCAATACCTGCTTTACCGGGAAGTTGTGCGATTCCTTCAAATCCATCAGCTTCGAACGCGACGGAAAACGACGGTTGTTGTCCAATGAGTCGCGCACGCCAGATTTCTTCAGAAGCGAAAGTCGAATCCACACCAACTGCAAACGAAGCGTCAGGCGACTTTGTGACGGATTCAGTGACATCTGAAGTGGCCCCGGCCGATGCGACGTTGCCTCTCAATATTGTCGACTCTGACGTTCCCTCGAATTGATCCGTTCGGTGAGTTTGAGCGATCGTGTCCTGAGAGGTGGATTGAGTCATGAGGGTTGGAATTTTCGGCGGGACGTTTGATCCCATACATTGCGGGCACCTTGTCCTCGCGGAACAGTGTCGAGAACAGTGCCAGTTAGACGAAGTCTGGTTTGTTCCGGCCGCATTACCTCCCCACAAACTCAATGCTTCCATCACTTCTGCCAGGACTCGATGTGAAATGATCGAGCTCGCCATCGCCGGGAACCCCGCCTTTCGACTCAGTACGATCGAACTGGATCGATCCGGGCCGTCGTTTACTGTGACGACTTTGGAGCAACTTCATCTTCACCATGCCTCACATGCGTTCTTTCTGTTAATAGGAGCTGATTCCCTGAAAGATCTGCCGTTGTGGCGAGAACCATCTCGAATCCTCCAACTGGCGACCGTTGTTGCAGTCAATCGAGGTGATCGTCCACTTCCAGACCGAGTGGAATTGCGAGCGGTGATTGGTCCCGAAGTCGATCAGCGAATCGTGACGGTCACGATGCCGGGAATCGATATTTCCGCGACGGACATTCGCGGTCGAGTCCAGGCAAGACGAAGTATCCGTTATCTTGTACCTCGTGGCGTCGAGATGTATATCCAGGAACGAGGATTGTTTCGAACAAGAGATTCAGGAGTCATTGAATGAGTTACGGTGATCCGCGGTATGACCGGCGATATTCGCAAGAGTATGAAGGTCGGTACGCACGTGGGAATCAGATCAACATCGGACTGCTGGTGCGATTGATTCCAATCGCGATTGGAATCTGTACCGTCGGATTTACGATGGTTCGTGGTTGTCAGCAGGGGCCGTTTGGCCGCATCCAGATCGTAACCATGAAGCCTGAACAGGAATCCAAGCTTGGGCTGCAGGCGTTTAAAGAGGTCTTGAGCGATGCACGCGTTGTTAAACATGGTCCTGCCGTGGATAAGGTTCGCGAGATCGCAAAGCGTTTGATACGTGCAACCAGCAACGAAAGCTTCCGGAAGCTCATTGGAACTTCAATGCCCGAATTTACCTGGGAGTTGGAAGTTGTTGACGATCGTCAAGTGAATGCGTTCTGCCTGCCCGGAGGCAAAATCGTCGTCTATACAGCCATTCTTCCCGTCGCAGAAACGGATGCTGGCCTGGCGACTGTCATCGGACACGAGATCGCACATGCACTGGCACACCACGGTGCGGAGCGAATGACTCAGCAGCAGATGGTTCAGATTGGCCTGACTTCGGCCAGTGTCTCAATGGGTGATATGGATTACCGCAAACGTCAGCAATTGCTGTCAGTGCTGAATGCAGGAGCAAAGTTCGGCATCCTCAGCTACAGTCGCAAGCATGAGTCCGAAGCAGACCATATGGGCTTGCTGCTGATGGCTGCAGCCGGTTACGACCCCAAAGAGTCCATTCGATTTTGGGAGCGGATGTCGTCAGCGACAGGAAGCGGATCAGCTCCGCCTGAATTCATGTCGACTCACCCGAATCACAAAACCCGGGTCCACGATCTGACTCGCTGGCTACCCGAGGCTGAACCCCTTTATCAGAACAGCGAATCAAAGTCGAAGACGCAAGTCTTACCACATTTTCGTTGAGATACGTTACTTCTACCTCTACTCAATGAGTTCGATCGGCGATCGAGATTCATCGGTAGAAATCCTGGTCAATTTTTAGAGGTCAAATCCCGCTTCCATCTTCAAAATGGTGTGGAAATTGTTGATCCATTTCCTGTGCGGGATTCTTTGCGCTATTTCGAGCGACAATGCGTGCCGGAACCCCTGCAACAGTGCAATGAGGAGGAACGGCATCCAGGACAACACTCCCTGCCCCGATTTTCGCTCCAGCACCAATTTCCACGTTTCCAAGGATTTTTGATCCTGCTCCAATCAAGACCCCTTGTCGAACCTTGGGGTGTCGGTCGCCTGATTGTTTACCGGTTCCACCAAGCGTTACTTCATGAAGTATTGAGACGTTGTCTTCGATGACCGAGGTTTCTCCGACGACAATTCCTGTCGCATGGTCCATCAGGATTCCGGAACCAATTCTGGCGGCAGGGTGAATGTCCACGGCAAAGATTTCGGAAATTCGGTTTTGAAGGAATACGGCGAGAAAGCGACTGCCATGATTCCAGTGCCAATGTGCAACGCGGTAAGCTTGAAGTGCCTGGAACCCTTTGAAAAATACGAACGGACGCAGGTATCCCCCCGCAACCGGATCTCGATCAACAATCGCTTGAAGATCGTTTCGAATGGCAAGTCGAATCGTCGGACACGCCGTAAAGGCGTGCTGGATTAATGACCGCATTCGGTCTTCGGTGACCGTTGGCGTGGCAAGCTTGGATGACAGTATTCCACCCAATGCGGCTTCTAAATGTGCTGCATCCAAAACAGCCTTGTGAAGGAACAAACACAAACATGAAGCTGCCTGGTCTTCAGTCCTGGCTTCACGCAGTATCTCCCCCCAGATCGGGTCGGTGGATTCCTTTGGTTCGTGAGATACGTCCGTTTGTTTAACGTCGCTTTGTGGAACGGAAGGGGTGCAGCCAAAAGAGTTCAATGCGGCGGTATCGGTTTTCATGCCAGACAATCTAGTTCGGGTCAACCACGACATAAGTCGTCAAAATGAAATTCCTGATTCAAAAAGCGTTGGCCAACATCATTCAAGTAACTCTTCGGCGGAGAATTTGTCTTTTCGCATCGTGATCAGCGCCAAAACCCTTGGCTTCATAGGAGGAATCCAAGAATCAATCGTCTCCTCTGTTGTCTTTAAAAAGCCTTGGCCGGTGAATGGTTTCGGGGGGGGGCGGCTCGCGCCGCTTTAAATATCACTTTTTTAGGGTTGTTTTATGTTCGGTGTCAAGTTCCGTTTTGCGAAGTGAGTTCTTAGAAACAATTGTTTTTGATTTGCCGGTCCGAGCTGTGGTTACGGTTGTTTCTGTCTGGTTTTGTCGTAAGTCGTTTCTATTTAAGATTATGTTTCTGTTGTTCCAGTGAGGTGAAATGAATCGGCGCTTTCTTCGAAGAATATGAATCCGCTTGGTTGACACTCTTGTTTGTCGTCGTTAATATACCACCCACTTTGTTGTTGTTTTATCGGCTGCGGCGAGTGGTCTGGGCAGTTCAGGTTGAGAGCGGATGTCGTGATTCAAACGCCATTCCAAATCGATTTAGTCCACGGCTTTGATTCAAATTAATCGATTGGCCTAAGGGCTTGGCATACCCACTCTCGTGAAAATCGAAGGCTGCAATCCCACGCTTGGGCAACACGGTGGCAGGTTGAGTGCATCTCGTCTGTTTCGAGTCATTGGAGCCCCTTGACTTTCGGTCTTGAACCAATTATCGACATTCTTAGGACGTTGTCGAAAACTGAATGGAAATTCGTTTCCGTTCGCTTTGGAACATCACATTTTTGGGAAGGATCTCGGTGTCGGATAATCTTCTACAGCGCAGTGTGACGACGGCTGTCGCCCGGAATCTGGCGAATACGACTAAGACATCACCCCAGATGATGTCCATTACTCCGCGATGGCTGTTAAGGCTGTTGCCGTGGGTACAGGTCTCCGGTGGTACCTATCGTGTGAATCGGACGAAGGTCGAACTCTCGAAAGCCGAGCGGATTGATATCGATTTCGTGGGAGGCGTTGCCTCTTTCTCTCCTGAGGCACTTCGTAGTGTCCCGTTGTTTTCGCGATTACCTGTGGATATCACCACAAGGATGGCCAATCGATTCAAGACCGAGGTTGTGTCCCTTGGTAACGAACTGGTTGTCGAAGGTGAAGACGGCAACAAGTTCTTTATCATTGCTGAAGGGCAAGTCGAAGTTTTGAGTAAAGGTGCTCACGGTAGTAATCTGCGAATCGCCTTGCTGACGGAAGGCGAGTTCTTCGGCGACGCAGATATCGTTTCCGAACATCGTTCAAACGTGACCATCCGCACGCTGACTCCTTGCGTCTTAATGACGTTTTCTCGAAAAGATCTCGATGCGGTTTTGAATGAAATTCCCAGTGTCAAAGGTGAGTTTCATAAGGCGATTGAAAAACATCTCGAACTCCTCTCCACGACCAACCGTTATGGCGAGCGTAACATCGATCTCGTCTCGGGGTTTGCCGAGAATGTTGAGATTCCTGAAACATTCGTCGATTACTCCCCTACCCCGAAAGAGTATTCCCTTTCCGCGATCCAGACGATCGTTCGTGTTCATACACGAGTGTCAGATCTCTACAACGGTCCCTACGATCAGCTTGAAGAACAAATCCGGCTGACGATTGAAGGGATTAAGGAACGCCAGGAATGGGATCTCATCAACAGCAAAAAATTCGGATTGCTGCATTCTGCTGATCCCGCAATGCGTCTCAGTACGCGGTACGGGGCACCGACGCCTGACGACCTGGATGAATTGCTTGCTCAGGTCTGGAAGAAGCCTGCATTCTTTCTCGCACACCCACGGGCCATTGCTGCGTTTGAGCGAGAATGTACCTGGCGTGGCGTTCCCCCTGATACCACCTCGCTCTTCGGCACACCGATGATTACCTGGCGCGGGATCCCTCTCGTTCCTTGTGACAAACTCGAAATCGGAAAGACCAGTCGAAACCAGTCAGGACAACAGTTCGGGACCACAAATATCTTGCTCTTGCGAGTCGGGGAAGCCGATCAGGGGGTTGTAGGTCTACATCAAACCGGTATCCCCGGCGAGATCATGCCAAGCCTTTCCGCCCGTCTGATGGCGACCGACAGTATGGGTGTCGCATCCTATCTTCTCTCGCTCTATTCGTCGTGTGCCGTTTTGACCGACGATGCGTTGGGTGTGCTCGAAAACGTGGAAGTTGCTTACTACCACGATTATGACCACCGCAATCCTTCCGGTTTCGAAGACGGTCTTGGAATCTGATCACAAATTCCCTCGAATCGAAAATAAAATCCCTCTGCCTGCAAGATAAAGGAGTTTCTCAGAGATGTCCGATAATTTGTTACAGCGAAGCGTGACGACTTCCGTGGCCCGAAATCTGGCCACCACAACCAAGACATCGCCGAAGATGATGTCGATTACCCCGCGGTGGATGCTCAGTCTGCTCCCTTGGGTTCAGGTCGATGGCGGCACATTTCGGGTGAATCGTACGAAGGTTGAGTTGTCAAAGGCCGAACGAATCGGTGTCGAAATCAACGGCGAGGATGTTTCGTTTACACCGGAATCTCTTCGCAGCGTGCCGCTCTTTTCCCGGTTACCCGATGCAATCATTGCCCGTATGACAAGTCGCTTCAAAACGGAAGCGGTTTCTCTCGGCAATAAGCTGATCGTCGAAGGTGAAGATCGCAGCAAGTTCTTTATCATCGCTCAGGGGCAGGTCGAAGTCTTAAGTAAAGGTGTCCACGGCAGCAACCTGCGGATTGCCTTGCTGAACGAAGGCGAATACTTCGGTGAAACCGATCTCGTCTCGGATAAACCCTCCGATGTCACGGTGCGAACAATTACTCCATGTGTGCTGCTCACCTTTTCCCGTAAAGATCTGGATGCTGTTCTCAAAGAACTGCCCAATTTGAACGACGATTTCAAAAAGGCGATCAAAGAGCACCTCGAACTTCGTTCAACCGTCAATCGATATGGCGAACGAAACATCGACCTGGTTTCGGGCTTCGCCGAAAACATGGAGATACCAGAAACCTTCGTCGACTACTCCGCCAATCCCCGCGAGTACTCTCTTTCCGCTGTGCAGACAGTCGTTCGAGTTCATACACGGGTTTCCGATCTTTACAACGGCCCCTTCAATCAACTCGAAGAACAAATGCGATTGACGATCGAGGGGATCAAAGAACGTCAAGAATGGGAACTTATCAACAGCACGAAGTTCGGTTTGATCCACTCGGTCGACCCTGCCATGCGAATCAGCACTCGTTACGGCGCTCCCACGCCGGACGACCTTGACGAGTTACTCGCTCTCGTCTGGAAGAAGCCCGCTTTCTTTCTTGCTCATCCGAAGGCGATTGCCGCATTCGAACGTGAATGCACCTGGCGTGGTGTTCCTCCCGTCACGACGGTCTTGTTCGGTACGCCCGTGATCACCTGGCGCGGTGTTCCACTTGTCCCTTGCGACAAGCTGGAAATGAAGAGTCGATACCAGTCGAATCAGTGGTTCGGTACGACCAGTATCCTGCTCTTGCGAGTGGGTGAAGCTGATCAAGGTGTCGTCGGACTGCATCAGGCCGGCATTCCCGGTGAGATCATGCCAAGTCTGTCAGCTCGCCTGATGGGGACAGACAGTCTGGGGGTCGCCTCATATCTTCTCACGCTCTATTTTTCGCTGGCTGTGCTGACTGACGATGCGCTGGGTGTGCTGGAAAACGTGGAAGTTGGCTATTACCACGACTACGAAAACCGTAAACCCAAGGTGAAGTAGTCTTGTGGAAATCGGACAATCGTCTGCGTTGTGCGTCGCGTGAAGTGCTTTTGCAGGGCTTGCATCGTGATGACAACGCGGTACTCGATCGTTGTTTCCGTTTTCATTAATCCGAATGACGTCTCCACAGGCTTTGGCTTTGCGAGTTTTTTAAAGGCGGACTCATGACTGAAGTCACTCCCGATTTGATCGCAGAAATCGCTACCCGTTTGCTGAATGACGTTCCGCAAAGCTCGACAGATGGGATTCCAGCATCCCCTGTGGTGACGGCCGTTCCTCAACAGCCCTTCTATCCGGCGAATTCGTACGTTCCTTCGGCATATCGAACCTCGTCTTCAGATGCGTCTCCCCAGGGGCGAGTCTCACCCATCGCTGTTGAACGCTATGCACCTGCGATTTTACCTGCCCCTGTGAATCCAGACTTCACGCCTGATACTCCCGTCGGGGCACCACATCATGTGGCGGATGTTTCTCCTGATGGGCTACGCAATTTTGTCGAGCAAATCAGAAATCCCGCTCCGCAACCTGACTGTGGGTTCGGATTTGGTGCACCTGGGGTCGCGTTTCTCAAGCAGATCCTGGCTCCGAATCAAATCCCCAAGCCCGTCTTATCTGGTGGCTCCCGGCCGTTCGACGTCCCTTCGATCCGTCGTGATTTTCCGGCACTGAACCAGAGGGTTCACGGCAAGCCATTAATCTGGTTCGACAATGCTGCAACAACTCAAAAGCCGCAGTCGGTCATCGACTCGATTTCTTATTACTACGCCCACGATAATTCGAACATCCATCGTGCTGCCCACACGCTCGCTGCTCGTTCGACAGACGCATTCGAGGGGGTTCGAGAGAAGGTCCAGCGATTTCTCGGGGCGGGCTCGTCGAAAGAGATTATTTTCGTGCGAGGGACAACCGAAGGGGTCAATCTGATTGCAAAGACCTACGGTCAAAAGTTCTTGCAGCCGGGCGATGAGATTCTGCTGTCGACTCTGGAACATCACGCGAACATCGTCCCCTGGCAAATGGTCGCGAAGGAAAAGGGAGCCATTATCCGGGTTATTCCTGTGAGTGACCGTGGTGAAGTCATGCTTGAAGAATATCAGGCCCTTCTCGGACCGAGAACAAAAATTGTGGCACTGACTCAGGCTTCCAACAGCCTGGGCACCATTTTGCCCGTCACCGAAATGACTCATCTGGCGAAACGCTACGGGGCACGTGTCCTGATCGACGGGGCTCAATCTGTCTCTCACATTCCCGTCAACGTTCAGGATATCGGTTGCGATTTCTTTGTTTTCTCGGGGCACAAGATTTTTGGCCCGACAGGCATCGGCGTGGTTTACGCTCGTGAAGAATTGCAGGAGATCATGCCCCCCTGGCAGGGTGGCGGAAACATGATCAAGAACGTGACGTTTGAAGAAACAACCTATTCTGATCCCCCTAATAAGTTTGAGGCCGGCACTCCCAACATCGCCGATACCGTCGGGCTAGGTGCGGCCCTGGATTACGTCCAAAGTCTCGGACTTACCAATATCGGCAAATATGAACATCACCTGTTGGAGTACGCGACCGAGCGATTGCGGCCGATTGACGGCTTGCGTTTGATCGGACAGGCACGGGATAAAGTCAGCGTGATTTCGTTTGTCTTGAAAGATCGCCGCACGGAAGAGGTCGGAAAGCTACTGGACCTTGAAGGGATTGCCGTCCGAGCGGGCCACCATTGTTCGCAGCCCTCGCTGCGTCGTTACGGCGTCGATGCAACGGTCCGTCCTTCCTTTGCCTTCTATAATACGACAGATGAAATCGACCACCTTGTAGCGTCCGTCAAGCGGATCAGCGTGGGGACCGTTAATGTCTCGACGGCGTCTGCCTCAACAACCCCCAATCGATTCCCTTTTGGCTCGGCGGTATTCGGTTAGGCTGAAATAAAAGTCGTTCCATTCGCTTTCGCACCGAAGTCCCGAGTGCGACATCAACGCTAAAAATTGGGGTGCCACTGGCGGCAGCTTTGTGCCGCCAGTGTCTTCGAATCGAATTTCCCGTAAAAAACGAAGTGCACTGGCGAGCGAAGACGCACTCCAGTGGCACACAACCCCACTTTTGAGCGTTTGCGGACCGCTGGATAACTTGTCTGGGGACTTCGGCGTTCAGATGCTAAGATTCGGCCAATGTCCATGTTCCGCCGATTGGATGAGGCTTGCCGATGGTTCGCGATTTTTTGAACGAGAGTTTGTCACACGATCCCATTCATGGGTACATCCCCTTTATTGCGCGAGCCGGTTTACCTGAGGGGGAAGCGGCAGAACAGGACATCATCGACCATCCCTGGGTTCAGCGGATGCGACATATTCACCAGCTTCAAACCGCCTGGTGGGTTTTTCCATCGGCCGAACATATGCGGTTTCAACATGTTCTGGGTGCGATGCACCTCGCTTCTGTGGCGATCGAACATTGGTATGAATCGCTTTGCGAATCGTGCCGTAACGTCCCTTCACGAGCATACGTCGAGAGTCTGCTGCGGATGGCGGCGCTGCTGCACGATGTTGGCCACGGCCCGTTCGGGCACTTTTTTGATGATCATTATCTCGATCAGTTCGGTGTGACACACGAAGATATTGGCAGTGCCGTGATCGAGCAGGAACTGGCCGATATCTTGAGGCGGATTCGTCGCAATCCGACAGGTCGACTGCAACCGCTGGAAGAACTGGACCCTCAACAGATTTCCTGGTTGATTCGACGCCCCAAGCCCGGAACTGCGGCTGAAGAGGGGCATCCCGACTGGCTGCGAAAACTTCGATCGTTGTTCAGCGGGATCTACACGGTCGACAATATGGACTTCGTTCTGCGCGATGCGTACATGTCGGGCTATAACACGAAGGCGTTCGATCTGAATCGCATCCTGCACTACACATTCTTCACATCGGCGGGGCTGACGATTCATTCTCGCGGCCTTCCGACGCTGATCAATTTCATCGAAACTCGAGCAAACCTGTTCCGCACGATTTATTTTCACCGGACCGTTCGAGCCGTCGACCTGGCACTGGAAGATCTGTTTCCGGAAACGATGACTCATCTCTTTCAGGGAAATCCGCTCGAAAAACTGGATGCCTACCGCAAGTTCACGGAATCGACGTTTATGGTCGATGTCGAACGCTGGGGTGACAGCGATGATCCGCAGCTTAAGGATCTTGGCCAGCGCTGGCGCAAAGTCATCTGCCGTGAAGTCCACTGGAAAATGGCCTGCGAGAGAACACTCAATTTTCACTCCGGCACCGCCGAGCGAACTACGATCTTTTCGGAACCGGATCTTGTTCTGCGCCGAGTTCGCGAACGACTTCCACGCGATTTAAAACAGCTTGAACTTAAGATTGATGTTGCTAAGCATTATCACCGGCCAAGCAGTCGTCTTCCTGCCAGCGGCCAGAATTTTCTGCTTGATCCGTCTGTGGGAACGCCTCAAGGTTTGTCGGATGACGATCTGTTCCGAGCATTGCCTATCAGCTTTTGTATCTTTCGAATCTACTCGAAAGACCATCGGCAAGATGGAGTTCTCAACACGGCACTGAATGCCGTGATCGGCGAAGCGAGTGATGCGAAGACGAATATGTAGCGGATTTCGAAATTAATGGGCTGGCAGGTCATACGCGGTGAGGCATTTTTTAGCCGGGGGCCAGGTGATCGCAAAATGCCCGATTCTCCTTATGCCGGAGGCATTACAGCGATTAGACATTAGGGAAGGACCAGTCGCTCGCGGGTACGTGGGTTATGAATAATGGAGACAGCGTTT
>JBAXBD010000140.1:0-11152 GCA_037142165.1 Schlesneria sp.
TGGCAGGGGTCGGGACGGGCGGCACGATTACGGGGGTCTCGAAGTATTTGAAGCACGAGAAGCATTTGCCGATCAAAACGATCGCTGTCGAACCAGCAAACAGCCCGGTTTTATCAGGTGGCGCTCCTGGAAAGCATAAGATTCAAGGGATTGGCGCGGGATTTGTCCCTGATATCCTTGATCGATCGATTATTGATGAAGTGATGCAGGTGACTGATGATGAAGCAATCGAAACGGCGAAAAAGCTGATGAAACTTGAGGGGATCACGTGCGGTATCAGTTGCGGCGCTGCCATGGCAGCCGCTCTGAAAGTTGCAGCTCGTCCTGAATCCGCAGGCAAAATCATCGTGACGGTCCTTCCCGACAGCGGTGAACGCTACCTTTCGACCGCTCTGTTTGAAGATCTTCGCGGTTAATCAGCGTTCAACTTGCATCCCCGGACGCAATAGTTATACTTTTGCGTTCCGCACTGGCAGTAATTGGCCAGTGGCATTCAAAAACAAGAGATTTCAGCACGCGATTTGAGGTTGTCATGGGTTCGGAATGCGCAATTTGTTCAAAGAAACCGGTTCGCGGCAACCAGAAGGTCGAGCGCGGTAAGGCGAAATACCTGGGTGGTAACGGTCGTAAAACGACGGGAATCACCAAGCGATGGTTTCGCCCAAACCTTCAGTCGTTGCGGATGCAGGATGGCGAAACCTCGAAGCGAGTTCGCGTCTGTGTTCAATGCCTGCGTTCGGGACTTGTCGTGAAGCGCGTCGTGAAGAAGCCATTCACGATCGAAGGCTGATCGCATTGCTGTCAGATCACCGTCGCAAATTTGGGGGGATGACTTTGGTGTCAACCCCCTGTTTTGTCTTGGAATGAGACCGTCGATGGAACTCTCGCGCGATGTCGTACGTAAAGTTGCCGGCTTGGCACGCCTGAAGGTGTCGGAAGGCGAACTCGACTCGCTCGCTGGCGATCTGAGTGCCATGATCGGCTACGTGCAGGTGTTAAACGAGGTCGATACGACCGATGTGCCACCGATGGTTCACGCCGTTGAACTACACAATGTTCTAAGAAGCGACACGGTGATCGATTCACTTCCGCGTCCGGAGGCCTTGTCGAACGCACCTCGTTCAGACGGCAGCTATTTTCTCGTACCGGCAATCATCGAGACCGAATGAGGTCAGGCAGGGCGAAAGCGATTATTGGAAGTACGGGCTTCAGCCCGTGCGTCACGAAATCTTGTAGAGCCTGAAAGCTTCCGCGAAAAACACTGACGACCGTATCGGGGATATGCCAGAAGTCTGGCTGAACCGATAAAAGGAAATCATGCCCCGTTGAAATCGGGACCTGGTCAGTTAGTTGATGGCCTGTTTCGCCAATTGGCGGCTCATTTCCGTTCGCGAATCTAACGGGTCAAAAGCGGGTTTTTTGGGGACGTCCACCCAAAAGAAAACGCGGAAAAGATGACAACAGCGATGACACCGTGCCCCCTTGGTCAAAAACCAAAAGATCCCTGGATTCCCGCTGGAACTCAAATAAACGTCATTCTGTTTGCACCGAGGACAACGCATTATCGACTCCACGCGAGAAATGGATTTCATCTCTCTTGGAAAGACCTGCCAGAAACTTGCCGTATCTGGTGGTTTTGTAGTTCGATTTGAGTTGTCTGAAAACCCCAAATTTTGGCCGATTTTTACCATCCACTCATACGGATTGGCTGGAAAGACAACTTTCCGCCATTGGCTCCGGAATGACGAGCGATTCGGTAGGCTCGAGCAAGAGCTCGTACATGCCGTCGTTATTCAGTTTGAAAAACTGACGAAACCAAAGCATTCTTTGGACGTTGGGTTGCGGTGGTGTTAAGGCAAACCGGGTACCACATTTCTCTTGCCAGTCGAATAACATCCCGAAAAATCCGCTGGGGATGTACTTGACGTAAAGCATGTCGATGGCGATCGATTCGCAGCCTTCCTCGTCGATCAGGCAAAACAGGCTTTCACGAAGCAAAGCAAGATCGGCTCCGTCCCAGATTTCCATCTCGCCCAGATGCAGAAGAAGAAAATCATTCCGAACGTCGATCAGCATCCGCTTAAACCGTCGCTGAGCAATCATGCCTGGCCCTGTCGTGTCGTGTGTTGACCCAAATGTAAATCTCGAAAGACAAGTCTTGCGAGCACGCACATTCAGTAACGCAAACACCGGGCCGACAAATGAATTCGTTCAAAATGACAATTGAACAAAATCGTAACGAGTTGATTTATAGAGGGTTGCGATAACGTAAGTGGGTATTTTGCGTCAGCAGTTGACTCGCCACCGTTGATATTCGGCAACGTGGCGAACAGACAACGTGGCGAGTCGGCATCATTCGATCGGGCTATTTCAGCCCCCAAATCCGACTATTCCTCATCGGGAACGTACATCAATCGTCCACACGTACAAAAGCGAGTCTTGCCTGCACGAAGTTCAAGATAGACTTGCGTGGTGAGAGAAACGTAACACGCACTGCACGACTTGTTCAGAACAGGGGCAAGTGCATCGGATCCGTAGGCTTGGACCAGGCGGCGGTACTGCGGAACGAGATCTGGCGGAAGAACCTTTTCCGCATCGGAGACCTGAACCTCCAATGCCGCAGCACTCGCTTTCAGACCCGCCTCTTTCGCCTGAACGTCAGCAATCAAGACTTGCAGCTCTTTCTCGATCGCAGCCACGTCCAGTTCGACCTTCTTCACTTCGATCTGAACCGCGTCGACCTTTTCAAGAGCTTCCAGGATTTCGTCTTCGAGCACGCTTTTTGCCATCGTGTCGGCAGCGATTTGAGAGCGCAATGCTTCGTATTCACGATTATTTGCAGCGGAGTTCAACTTGCCGGACAAGTCGTAAATTCGACTTTCGCTTGTCTTCAGTTGCAGATTCTTATTATCTGCGGCAACCTTCGTTGACTTAAGTTTGTTGCGCTGCGCTTCGAGTTCTTCTTTTTTCTTCTCGATCAATTGTTTTCGAGCCGCAATCTGTCTCGGTCCTTTTTCCAATTGGTCGGAAATCTCACGCAGCTTTATCCGCAACTCATGCAACTGTTTCATGCCAGCTGAAGTCGAACTCATCCACTACTCTCCTCGGGGTCAAACAATGCGGTGTTACTATTACTATAACAGAAACCTTCTCAATGCGCATTCCGTTCGATGAAATCTCGCGGGGCGACCGTTTGTGGGTGTCAGGCCAACTGAATCTTGGAATCACTTGGGGTTTCTCGGGCACGAGTTCAGGCACGAGCGGCTTGCACTTCATGGACTCTTTAACCATCCTTGATGGTGTCTTCATTCCCGTTCGAATCCCCCAGCCGAAATCGGTATCGGTGATAGAGGTTACCGCTGAAACTGCCCCAATTCATGGCCGCAAACAGGTTGTTGATCATGTATACCCAGCATCAACGAGGCGAATTTGCGAGATTCGCAATGTCTGAATCTGCGACCATTCGCAGCCTGACCAACTTCGTTGAAAATCCAAGCCAGCCGATGAAAAGGATTTCGAGATGATTGGGTTGATTCTTATCGCTGTCATTTTGCTGAGCGCGGGGTATGCGAAGCTGTCGACGATGGTTTTGAATCGAATGCTGGCGATGACTCTGCCGACGTGGGCGAACAAGCTGCTGGAAATCATCCAGCTCCTTTCAATGCCAGCCTACGGGATTCTATTGCTGATCACCCTGTATTCCCGCCATGCGGGATTCGCCGGATTGAGCTGGCAAACAATCAGTTACTGGGAACTGTTTCTGATTTTGGCAGGTGCGATTGGATTCGGATTTCTGGTTCATTCGACGATCGTATTTCAGTCTTATCGGCCCCCTCAATGTGAAATCAACTGTGACTCGCGAATCGTCGACTTTCGAAGGCCCCAGCCAGCAATCGCTTCCAGTCAGGTCATTGCCCCCAGCGATTGGCGATCTACGTTTGTCGGACCGGGACCGAGGCGAAGTGTCGCGCTACTGCCTGGTAACCAACAATTCTCGCTGGAAGTGAATACAAAAACCTATTCGTTACCCCGACTGCCGCAGGCCTGGGACGGTCTGTCGATCGTCCACTTTGCCGACACTCATTTTCGAGGCGCGGTGACTCGCCGATATTTTGAAAACGTTTGCGAACACGCTCGTGCACTCAAGCCGGACCTGTTCGTTTTCTCTGGCGATCTCTTCGATGACCTGGCGCTACTGGATTGGCTCGAGCCAACATTGGGTCAACTGAAAGCACCGCTGGGACTTTATTTTATTCTTGGGAATCATGATTGGTATCTTGGCTCGAACGTCGTTCGACAAGAGTACGAACGACACGGTTGGATCGATCTTTCCAGTCGATGTATCGAGTTGCAATCAGACAAATCAGGTCCGCCGATTGTCATCGCTGGAGATGAAACGCCGTGGATGGGAAAACACCCCGATCTGAGTCACGTTTCACCAGAAACGTTTCGGATCTTGCTCAGCCACACTCCCGATAACGTCTATTGGGCACAGAAGCAGAAGTTTGATCTGATGCTGGCCGGCCACACGCACGGCGGTCAGATTCGATTACCGCTGCTCGGGCCCGTTTACGCACCCAGCCGATACGGATGTCGTTTCGCGTCGGGTGTGTTCTGGATGGACCCGACGCTGATGTACGTCTCACGCGGAATCAGCGGTCGAGAACCGATCCGGTATAATTGTGTCCCCGAACTGACAAAGCTTGTATTGCGAAGCGGAAGCAATTTTAACGAGTGAATCTGTGCGTCAGGTCTTAAGGTCTCGTGATGGCGACAAGCGAAGTGTTGACGATGTCGAAGATCTCAAAGCGGTTTGGAGCAACCATAGCGCTCAATGAGGTTTCACTGACTGTTCGCGCCGGACATGTCCTGGCTTTGATCGGCGAAAACGGTGCGGGCAAAAGCACTTTGATGAAAGTGCTGAGTGGTGCGCACTCGCCCGATTCGGGAAATATGCAACTGTCAGGTCAGACGTACTCTCCCAAAGGCCCGCAGGATGCCCGTCTGGCGGGCGTCGGGATGATCTATCAGGAATTGAATCTCGCGCCCGATCTGTCGGTTGAAGACAACATTATGATCGGGCAGGAACCGCATTGGTTCGGCCTGCGGGATCGGCGAACGCAACGAATCAAGGTTCGCCGCGCGCTGGATATGCTCGGTCATCCCAATCTGCGACCCGAAACTCCCGTACGAGATCTGTCGATTGCCTTACGCCAACTGGTGGAAATTGCCCGGGCTCTGGTCACGGATTCGAAAGTCCTCGTGTTTGACGAACCAACCAGTTCGTTAACGACGCACGATGTCGAGCACCTTTTTGCCGTCATCCGTAAACTGCGCGATGCAGGCTATGGAATCGTTTACATCAGCCATTTTCTGGAGGAAATTCGCCAGGTCTGCGATTGTTACGCGGTGCTTCGCGATGGTCATTCGGTGGGACAGGGGGATCTTGTGGACACGACCGATGCCGAAATTGTTTCATTAATGGTCGGACGCGGCGTTTCCGAATTGTTTCCGACCGTCTCTCATACGTCAGGTGAGACTCTTCTCTCGATTTCGAACCTGAGTGGTGAACGGAGTCCCAACAGCGTCTCGCTCGAACTGAGACGGGGTGAGATCTTCGGCCTGGCGGGATTGATCGGTGCAGGCCGAACCGAATTGCTTCGCTCCCTTTTTGCGCTTGATCCCATCCGCAGCGGAGAAGTCAAAGTCGCGAATGTTTCAATCGATCAAAATACACACGCAAGAATCCGTGCGGGACTGGGTCTTGTTTCCGAAGACCGCAAGACCGAAGGACTGGCGCAGACGCGATCAATCGCCGACAATCTGACTTACAGTCGCTTACAGCCCTACACCCGGTCGGGCCTTTTGATGCTTGGCAAACGACGGACCGAAGTTCTTCACTGGATGAAACGGTTGCAGGTGAAAGCAGGTTCTCCCGATCAGATCATTGGCGAACTTTCGGGGGGTAACCAGCAGAAAGTTGCGATTGCTCGCGTGCTGCATCAGCAGGCCGACGTGTTGTTGCTCGACGAACCGACTCGCGGAATCGATGTCGGAACAAAATCAGAGATTTATCGGTTGATGGGCGAGTTAGCAGCGGACGGGAAAGCGATCATCTTTGTCAGCTCGTATCTGACCGAACTGCTGGCGGTCTGTGATCGCATCGGAGTGATGTCTGGCGGTGTTCTGCGTGAAGTTCGTCCTGCCAGTGAATGGACAGACGAATCGATTATGAGTGTCGCGGTTGCGAAATGATTTGAAATTGAATTGTCTGAAAAGGACGGCACATATGCCGCTGATGCGAATCGTCGGAACGATCCTGTTGTTTTTAGTAAGCCCCGTGATTGCAGTCGAGCCGGAAGCGGTAATTCAGGTGCATGCCGATCGGACGATCGCCAAGATTTCCCCGTTTACAATCGGTGCGTGCATTGAAGATGTCAATCACGAGATTTACGGCGGGCTTTACAGCCAGATGGTGTTTGGTGAAAGCTTTCAGGAAGCGCCGATTACCGAAAGTCCGCCTGGTTTTTCGGCCTTTGGTGGAGTATGGCGTGTGCAGAACGGCGAGGTCGTTGCTTCAGCGGGGGACGGCCCGAAGCTGATTCATCAGAATACAAAACTGTCTGATGGAGAAGCCTTTGTCGAGATTCTGTTTCCCGACAAAAAGTCGGGCAATGCCGGTTTGATTTTAAGGGTCGATCGACCTGCTATCGGTGCCGATCACTTCACGGGATACGAAATCGCTTTATATCCCGATACCGGTACGCTGTTACTGGGGCGCCATCGTCAGAACTGGGAACCGATCACAACAGTTCCATGCCCCGTTCCCATCAACGAATGGATTACGCTGCAGGTTCAATTGAAGGGTCGGTCGATTACGGTCACCGTTAACGGCCAGGTCCGACTTCAACATGAGGACAATCAACATCCGCTCGTTGAAGGACAGATCGGGTTGCGGACGTGGCAGCGGGAAGCCCGTTTCCGCAACCTGCGAGTTACAACCGGCGACCGTATTGAAAAGATTCCGTTTAAAGATTCACCACCGGTGATCGACGTGGTCAGCGGAATGTGGCGAGCCGTCAGGGGTGGAAATTGTCAGGGTGAAATCGCATTAGAAAAAACAGGTTTTGTCGGGGGGCAGAGTCAACGAATCACATTGAAGTCTGGTGATGGTCAGATCGGCGTGGAAAATCGTGGCCTCAATCGATGGGGCATGAACTTTGTGGCGGGTAAGCCGTACGAAGTGATTGTCTGGGCGAAAGCAGCCCGTTCGACAAAAATCGATGTGACATTCGAAAGTGGTTCCGAACATCGCACTCTGGCTGAAGCTCAGACGACAGTAATGGAAGGGGATTGGCAACGTCTTGAATTGAATCTGACGCCGACCGAAGCCGATTCGCGAGGCAAGCTGGTTGTGTCGTTAAAACAACCAGGTTCCGTCGTCCTTGGGTATGTTTCTGTACAACCTGGTGCGTGGGGTCGGTTCAAAGGATTGCCCGTTCGGCGAGATGTCAGCGAGGCATTGATGGCTCAAGGTCTGACCGTGCTTCGCTATGGAGGTTCGATGGTGAACTGTCCCGAATACCGCTGGAAGCAGATGATCGGACCGCGAGACCGGCGTCAACCTTACAAGGGGACATGGTATCCGCATTCGACGAATGGATGGGGGATCATCGATTTCATCAGTTTCTGCGAGGCGGCAGGGTTCCTGAGTATTCCGGATCTCAGCATCGATGAGACTCCAGAGGACATGGCGGACTTCGTCGAGTACATCAATGGACCCGCAGACAGCGAGTGGGGTCGTCGCCGCGTTGCCGACGGGCATCCGGCCCCGTTTGGATTGAAATATCTCCAACTTGGAAACGAAGAAGCGGTCAACGATGTTTACTGGCAAAAATTCAAACCACTGGTCGAAGCGATCTGGCGTCGCGATCCAAACATCATACCGATTGTCGGGGACTTTGCTTATGGAAAGCCGATTACCGATCCTTACGACTTTCCTGGAGCACCCAGTATCAAGAGCCTGGCGGCTCATAAACAGATTCTTGATTTCGCGCATCAGCACGGCAAGCCTGTCTGGTTCGATGTCCACATCTGGAACGATGGTTTACGTGATGCCGATCCGCAGATTGAAGTACTTGGCGGATTAATTGACTGGCTGGGGAAACTAAGTCCTGGTGCTGATTTTCGCGTCTGTGTCTTCGAAGAAAACTCCAATAATCACCTTTGGCGACGGGGATTGGCCCATGCGCGAACGGTGAATCGATTGCAACGCTTTGGCGAAAAAGTACCGATTGTTTGTGCGGCAAATTGTCTTCAACCGGATGGCCAGAATGACAATGGCTGGGATCAGGGTCTTGTGTTTCTGTCACCATCACATGTCTGGCCACAATCGTCGGCTCACGTCACACGAATGATTTCGAAGAACAATCTGCCGCGATGCGTCGCGTCGGATTGTCAAAGTCTGAATGACGCACTTGATGTGACGGCACGCGCCAGCGATGACGGAAAGGTCATGGTGCTTCAGGTCGTTAATTCCGAAAATCGACCGATTTCAACTCGGTTAAAGATTACTGGGTATGATCTGTCAGGCCGCGTGGTGAGAATCTCGCAGATCGCAGGCGACCTTGGCGAACACAATCAAGAAACCGATCCGGATCGGATCGTCCCAGCAGATCGGGTCTGGTACCCGAAATTTGACGCGGCAGGAACAACTTATATTTTCCCTTCGCAGTCATTTTCGATACTACGTTTTGAGTGACGTTCATCTCGTAGCGGCGGCTTCCGGCCGCCGTCGTTCGATTTTGAAGTTCTCTCGGCGGCTGGAAGCCGCCGCTACGAAAATCGTGACAACGACGTTGGCATCTTTGATTTTTACGCAGACTGTTCAACGGCCACATCGCCCACTCCAACCAACGCGCGAAAGATGGTCGTCTCTTAAACCCGTCGTTCGAAGCGCATCAACCGGCTTTGCCGGTTCAATTGGTTTGAACAGTTGGTTTGGCGTTGTTGGGGGCGACGGCAACCGGGCCGTCAGCGGGTACCAATCGTAAACGCATATTGAACGACTTGAGATCGATTGACTGTTCGCCGGGGTTAATACCGACCGCATGAAATCCACTGTAAGCTGAAGGAATCTCGGCATTAATCAGCATCTTGCCGGTTTGTTTGTGAACGGCGGCGATATTTAATGTCCCCATTCCGATATTAGCCGGACCTCGTGGCTTCCAGGATCGTGACACGCACAGCAATACGGGTAGCTTCGAGAATCGATCGATGACAAGGTTCTGATGTTTGATCTCGAGCGGTGGCCAGGCAAATTGATGCCCAGTCCGATTCCAGCAATAGACGGTTCCGTTCATCCGAATCGAAGCGAGGCCTTCGCCGTAAGTCTGATGACCGCTGTCCTGCGAATTAAGGATCAGGTAAATCCGGTCGTCGTCGGAAAGCAAGTACCTTTCCAGAGGTCGCTCAACCTTCTTTCCAGGAATTGATTCGAGAGCGCTGATTTGACCGGTCGCGACATCAATTCGTTGCACTTGACCATCGGCAAAAAGAGCGACAACTTCGTCTTCACCCAGCGGGCTGACGAACGTTCCGGGTGGGAATTCGAGTTTCCATTTTGTTGAGTCTGTCACAGGGTCGTGAAGTCTCAATAACACTTTTTGTCGACCGATTCCGATCACTCGCAAAGGATTTGAACCAGCATACTCAAGTAATAAGAAAGCAGAGCCGTGTGCCATGATGGCGTTATTTAATACTTTTGCGGCACCCGGAATCTCGAGCGGCTTGCCATCAAGCGCACGATAGACCATCGCTTCGTCCTTACCAGGGATAATGACGAACAGTGCGTCGCGATGGCCAACGACAACGGCATGCGTCGGAAGTCCGTCCAATTCCCAAACTTCCTCTCCGGTTCGAGGATCGAGAATCGAAAGCGACCGACGCCCGTAGACGCACAAATAGTTTGGTTGAACAATTGCGAGACTTCCCGTGTTTTGTGCCCGCAGCAAAAACAATGATTGGGCTCCATCGTTCTGACCAGGTGCCGTCATCGATCTCACGGGAATGCGATTCGAATGACGCCCTGACGCAATACCGTCACTGTGGTCGCCGAGCGACCTGGTCCAAAGAACTTGTTTCTCGACGGGTGAGATGGCGTGCAGGATCCCGCGATTGACGAAGAACAATTGATGACCAATCTGCCGGCAACTCATCTGACCTTCATCGAATCCTCGACCGGCGGCACGAAGAGGGACGAGCCACTCGACGGCACCCGTTGCAGATGATTCCATTACCAGACGTTGTTCGTTCTGGTAAGCGTCAATGCTGATTCGATCAAAGAACGGTAACGGTGTGTCGAGCATCACGTTTTGCGGCGGCTGCAGATGATTGACGACCGAATGCACTGGTCGCAACGGGGTTTCAGACCATGTCACGACTTTCGTCTGAGGTTCAAACATGAGCTCGTTCTTTTCCCGCGCGGCGTCGGCGAGCCTGGCTCCTGTCAACCCATCTCGAACCATCACGTCCGGATACTTTGACCTCAGTAAACCATAGTAATAGACGGCATCAGCAGGTTTTTGACTCTGTAACATTAGCCTGGCCAATCGTTCGATTGCTTGCGAGGCAACAGTCTGGCTTGGGTCGTCGACCAGTTGCTGCAAGATGATCCGGGCACCCGCAAGATCTTTTGCTTCTGCCAGCCATTCGACCAGCCGTTGGCGTGCACCGATTGCCGCCGGATGGAACGAAAACAAAGTGACAATTCGCTGGCAGTCATTGAGGCTGCGTTGTGCCGCGTCAGAAGTGATCCGTTCGATTCGATCATCAATGACTCGGCGTTCAGCTTCTGGTGTCGCCGACCACAGATCCAACATACGGCCACTCAACCAGACAGTTCGTTTTGCGGTGATGCGACGATCGTCGGAACGAGTGATCTCGGTATCGCCAGATTCCTCGGCCAGTTTACGGATGACATCGAATGCCTCGATCGGTTTTTGTTCACCCAAAAGCTTTTCAGCGGTCAATTCCCAATAAAGGAGTTTTTCAGCAGGTGATTCCGCCAGTTTGCGCAACTCTTCCAGTTCTTCGCTGCGATGAAGTACGTCATTCTCAATGATGGTCGAAAGGGATTCGACGAGTGCCGCGT
>JBAXBD010000141.1:0-11145 GCA_037142165.1 Schlesneria sp.
GATGCCTGCCGACAATCCGATCACCAGGGCCAAAATCGAACTTGGTCGTCAACTGTTCTTCGATACCCGTCTCTCGTCCGACAACACGGTCAGCTGTGCCAGTTGCCATCACCCGGAAGATGGATACGGACGGAACACAACGTTCGGCGTCGGCGTCGGTGGTCAAAAGGGCGGACGGAACTCACCAATCGCCTTCAACCGCATTCTCAGCTCCGTCCAGTTCTGGGACGGACGAGCCGCGACACTCGAAGATCAGGCGAAAGGACCGATCGCCAATCCGATCGAAATGGGGAATACACATGACGCTGCTGTTAAAACGCTGAAGGGGATTGAAGGATACCGTCTGCAGTTCGAAGCGATTTTTCCTGGCAAGGGAATCACGATTGATACCGTTGCTCAGGCGATTGCAACGTTCGAAAGAGTCCTCGTTACCGGCCCTTCGCCGGCTGACTATTACGAACCGTTTGCGAACTTTGTGAAAAACTATCGCGATGAACTGAAGGATCTCGATGCATTCAAGAAAGACGATCTTGATTCGTACAACCAGTATTGGAGTCTGAAGCGAGCCAGTGACGCTCACCCGATTACCGCTTCAGCGATTCGCGGTCGCGAATTGTTCTTCGGGAAGGCTAACTGCACGGCGTGTCATGCGGGAGCTAACTTCACCGACGAGAAGTATCACAACATCGGTATTGGCATGGACAAGCCGAAGCCAGACCTGGGGCGATATGATCAGACGAAGGTCGATAAGGACAGAGGCGCCTTCAAAACACCAACAGTTCGCAATATTTCTCAAACCGGGCCGTACATGCATGACGGCAGTTTGAAGACGTTGGAAGAAGTGGTGGAATGGTATGACAAAGGTGGTCACCCAAATCCCTACCTCAGCGACAAGATGAAGAAGCTGAATCTGACCGCTCAGGAAAAGGAAGATCTTGTTTCGTACATGAAGGCGTTGCAGGGAGATCTTCCAAAGGTCCGAACCGATCGGTTGCCGAAGTAATCGATTGTTCGTCAACGATGATTTCGATTTGTGTGCCACTGGCGTGCGTCTTCGCACGCCAGTTTTTTTCATCGGTTTTGGTTGCCGCAGGTGTCTCATGTCTGCCGACTGTGGCAATCAAAATTGTCAACAATTGTTGAGAGGTTCTACGTTCCCGCTGGCAAGGTCCCAGTTGTGACCGTCACGGGCTGTCGTGGTTCTACCGGAGATTTCGCAGGATTCGTTTTGTTTGCTCCGAAATCTGCTGGCGGATTCAGGGTCTGCGACAGCAGGCCATATGCCAGCAAAAAGTAGCTCGGCAAAGTCGCCAGAATTGCCGCATAAAGGATCATCAAAGACGTCGCAAAACCACCAGCGATTTCTTGATTGGAGAGGTGAATATCTGACGAGGCCGCGATCACACTTAACGAATTGATTGTTCCCGAAATCCAGCCGGAAATGCTGATTATCACCGGAAGTGGCAACAGCACGAGATAAGCCACAAGACGGCGATGTGTCGCCACTGAATAACAAACTCCGAAAAAAATCAACGCTGCAGAAAGCAGCGCCAAAATCGCAGACGTCGACGTCAAAGCGCGAAGAATAACTCCAAATTGTGATGTGTTGATTGTAATTCCTTGTGCAAGAACAGCAGGCGTGGTCGTTATCATGATCGTGGTACTCCAATTAACGGAACCGTTCACCATAGGGAATTCGCATCAGAAATCTTCTTGACTGGTGGCCGATAAGAATCGGCGGGCGAAGCGATATCAGGTCAAGATTGGATTGGTGACCTGTTGTAACGATGAATCGACGCGTTATTCAAGGGGAGATTTAATGTTGTCACAAATCTCGTACGACATCAGCTCCTGCCGATTTTGGCGATCAGATCAGTCACCTGATAAAAACAAGTTAGACTCGTTGATTCGTCTTGAGCCTTTGACAGCAAGTGACCTGGTCGCTGTCGAGGCGTTGCGTGGCGAACTTAGTCATTTCGGAAAGTTTGGTCATCGTGAATGACGCTCGAACGCCGTTCAATTTTCCCGTTCTCACCGTCATTAAGGACAATCCGTCCGCAAGTCTGGAAGTGGACCCGATCTGCGGGATGTCGGTTGATCCTCAGACGGCAATTTCGTGCGAACGAGATGGAAAGAAGTGGTATTTCTGTTGTGAGCATTGTCGGACGAAGTTTTTAAATCCGCCCCCAGCCGTCACGGAATCGCTGCCGCCTGGAACCAGCTATTTCTGTCCCATGTGCCCGGGAGTGACGAGCGATCATCCAGCGAGTTGTCCCGTTTGCGGCATGGCACTTGAACCGGATCTCACGACCGCCAATTCATCGGATCAGGATGCCGGACAACTCGACCTGTGGCGTCGGTTTGTCGTCGCGACGATCTGTACCGTTCCGTTGTTTATTCTGGCAATGGGGCCGATGGTCGGAATCCCAATCGATCGAATCTTTTCGCATTCAACGTCAGCGATACTGCAATTGATTTTATCGCTTCCGGTCGTCGGATGGTGCGGCATGCCGTTCTGGGTGATTGGGACAAGGTCACTGGTCACTCGACAATTCAATATGTTTACGCTGATCCTGTTGGGGGTGGCGGCGGCATTTGGTTTCAGCGTCCGGATGCTCGTTGCAAGCACAGGCGATCAACACAATTTCTATTTTGAATCGGCTGCCGTCATTACAACGCTAGTTCTTCTCGGGCAAATTCTCGAAGGGGCCGCACGTCGGCGAACGGGACAGGCGATCCGGGAACTGATGGAACTCGTCCCGACGACGGCTCATCGCATTCGCAACGGAATCGAAACCGACGTTCCCTTGGCAGAAATTGTTGCAGAGGATGTCTTGCGAGTACGGCCTGGCGAGCGAGTTCCCGTCGATGGAATCGTACTCGACGAGTCATTCCAGACGAATGTAACAGCGTCTACCGGTGGTCTTATCAGAAATGGCGATGCCGAAACGAAATCCAATTTGACCGGTGTCGTGATTCCTATTCTGACGACGATTGATGAAGCCATGCTGACCGGCGAACCGATGCCGGTATCCAAACGGTCGGGAGACACGGTCATCGGCGGAACGGTGAATCAGACAGGATCATTTCTGCTGCGGGCCAAGAGAGTCGGTCGGTCGACGATGCTTTCACAGATCGTTGACCTGGTAACTAAGGCTCAGCGAAGTCGAGCGCCCGCACAGCGCCTGGCCGATCAGGTTGCGAGCTGGTTTGTACCGGTCGTTGTCTTCGTCGCGGTGGCGGCATTTTTCTGTTGGCTTCTACTGGGCCCAACTACCGGCTGGGATCACGCGCTGACGAACGCCGTTGCAGTCTTAATTATCGCATGCCCTTGTGCACTCGGTCTGGCGACTCCTATGGCAATTACCGTCGGAATGGGTCGTGGAGCACGTGAAGGAATTTTGTTTCGCGACGCCGAATCATTGGAACAGCTCGGCCGAGTCGACACACTGTGCATCGATAAAACCGGGACATTGACCGAAGGTCGCCCGTCTGTCGTCGCTGTCTTACCTCGTGAAGGACACACGGACGACGATGTGCTTTTGCTTGCGGCGTCCGTCGAGCAATACAGCGAACACCCGCTTGGCCGCGCCGTCTTGGAAGCTGCCCGTATTGCGAAGTTGACATGGAAGAACGTGACCGATTTCCAGTCAATCCCTGGAACCGGAGTCAGAGGTCGTGTTGATGGAAAAATTGTAACTGTGGGAATAAGCGAAGAATCTTCAATGTCTGCGGCACGTAGCACAGCAGCCTTGATGTCCGCCACAGTTTCAGTTGATGACCGCATAGTCGGGGAAATTAATTTTTCGGACTCCGTACGTGTCACCGCACGGCAGGCGATTGGGGATTTAAAGTCGTTGAATGTTCGAGTTCAGATGCTGACGGGCGACCGCCCCGATGTCGCAGCCCGAATTGCCACAGAGCTAGATCTCAGCCAGTCAGAAATATTCGCGGGTCTGAAGCCTGACGACAAACTTTCGATTATCGACAAGTCAAAAAAAGAGGGACACCGTGTTGCAATGGCAGGCGACGGAATCAACGATGCCCCGGCATTAGCTGCGTCCGATGTCGGCATCTCATTAGGTACTGGTACCGAAATTGCCAAACAGTCGGCTGGTGTGATCCTGGTTCGGCCGGAGCTGTTGGGGATTCCCAAGGCGATCCGGCTCAGTCGCCAAATCTCGGTCAATATCCGTCAAAACCTCGTTTTCGCTTTCGCCTATAACGTGATCGGAATCCCCGTAGCAGCCGGGATTCTTTATCCCATTTGGGGAATTACGCTCAGCCCGATGATCGCAGCAGCAGCGATGAGCCTAAGTTCCGTCTCGGTGATTGCCAATGCCCTAAGACTACGCTCGGCCAAACTGGTCGTGGCAGACAAACTGCATTCCTGACTGGGTGAAACTGCTCGATTCAATCTTTCGATTCTTCGGGCTCCGGTTCAGCGGAATCAACCTTGGTTGGAACTGCTGAGCGCTTCGCTTCGGGAACCAGCTTATCCAGAATGCCGTTCACGAAGGAGGCGGACTGGGCGGAACCGAAACTCTTAGCGAGCTCCAGCGCTTCATCGATGACGACCGGGTGAGGAGTGTCTGTGTACAAAAGCTCAAATGCACCGAGTCGAATGGCGTTTCGATCGGTTGGCGGCATCCGACTTAGTTTCCAGTTCGATGCAACCGACTCGATTTTCTGGTCAATCGCCTTGAGTGACTCAACCGTGCCAGCAAATAAGCTCCAGGCGAAACGACAATTTTGCTCGTTATTCTCGAGCATTTCCTGCATCTGTTCACGAATCATATCTGCGGAGACATCGGGGTTTAGATCTTTCTGAAACAACATTTGCAAGACAACTTCACGGGCTTGATGACGGCGGGATGACATGCGGATGCTCAAGGGAGGTCGAGGCGTATACTGCAACACGGATACAATAAAGTAAAAACCCAATCAACAGTGATTATAGTCGATTGGCCAATGATTGTGAGGTGCGTTTTTTTACGTCACGTTGCATTTCACGCGAAATATTCTCAGGGCATTTAATGACGGCCTGATCAATTCCGATTCTCAATCGAATTTACAGAACCAGCTTATTTGATTGATCTTACGTCTTGCTGAGTGAAGCGCAAAACGCACTGCATGACCCTTAACGGTTCTTGAAGTACAGCAATTTTTGGCCGCAAAAAACCGTTAAGCATCCTCCCACCGAATGTCTAAGGCAACGACGCCGTGCAATCCACCAGATACGTCTGGCTCGAATTGAGGATCAAACGTTATCTTAACGCGAAGCTCATTGAACTCCTTCAATAGCGAAGTCACGTCGAACTCCACTTCATCTCCTGCTCCGATGAACTCGCCAAGCAGATCACGATTCAACGAGACCGCAATCTGACCGCGAATTGCAGTAAAGACCAAAATGACAGTTTCGTGTGACTCCACGTTCGTCGGGCGATGGAATTTTCGCCGAAATTCGGCGGTCCCCGATCGGTCATCAAAAATCGATTGCCAATCCCGTGGCATCGTGACTGTTCCCGATTGAGGTTCTGGACCAGAACCGTCAGCAACAGCAGACGTCCAGTCATAGTCCCAGGGACCTTTCAACTGAATCCTGTGCGACTTCATCGACACTCCTAAACAACAACAAAAATCCAACGCGCAACCGACATTACTAAGCAACAATCAAAGCGCAAGCGACATTCCTATTCTTAACCCATGTACGCCGCGCATTAAAATCATTTGGTGAAGGATTCGGAGAAGTTCAGGAGGTTGCTGATGACGACGGTCATTGCGGCGTGGTCGGTTGGGTCGAGGCGGTCGTCGCGCGGTGAATCGCCGATGGAAATGAATTTTTTTGCTTCGTTGGGGACTGAATCGAAATAGGTTTTCTGGTCATGGTAAAGACGCTTCAATATGTCGATTTCTCTTTGAGATGGCGTTCGACTGGTCAGCAATCGGAATGCATGACGGATTCGGGGTTCGAGGTCTGAATCAGGTTGCTGGATCAGTTTTTCGGCCAGGACACGGGCCGCTTCAATAAATTGCGGGTCATTGAGTAGTACGAGTGATTGAAGCGGAGTTGCCGTTCGTTCTCTTCGGGCAGTACAGACTTCTCGGCTGGTGGCGTCGAAGGTTCGCATACTGGGAGGGGGTGACGTTCGACGCCAGAACGTATACAGACTTCGTCGATACAGTCCTTCTCCCTTGGATTGCGAGTAAGATGTTCCGGTGCCAGCTTCCTCCCAAAGTCCGGCAGGCTGATACGGCATCACGCTTGGGCCTCCAATTTTTGTCACCATTAAACCACTCACCGCGATTGCGTTGTCCCGTAATTGTTCGGCAGAGAGACGATATCGAGGACCTCTGCCAAGCAGTCGGTTTTCGGGATCTTCGTGATAAAGCTTCAGGTCTGAAGGAAGTGGTGATTGACGGTACGTCGCCGACAAAACGGCCTGCTTGCAGAATTGTTTGACGTTCCAGTCATGATCCATGAAATCGCGAGCCAGCCAATCGAGCAACTCCGGGTGCGATGGAGTTTGCCCCTGTCCTCCAAAGTCTTCAACTGATGCCACCAGACCACGACCAAAAAAAAGGCTCCACAATCGATTGACGGCAACACGGCTGGTCAAAGGATTGCGGTCGTCCGTCATCCACTTTGCCAGCCCTAGTCGGTTTCGAGGATATTCCACCGGGAACGGCAGGATGCTGGCAGGAGTGTCCGCCACGACCAATTCACCCGGTGAATCATAGGCGCCACGTTTAAGAACGTGTGTCGGTCGCGGCTCGGGTAATTCGTGCATCGTCATTATCTGCTTGACCAGAGTCACCAGTTCATTCTCCTGGTTGCGGAGATCTTGCAATTCCTTGCTCGCCGTCTGGTATGGCTCGTCGTACCTCAACAGATAATGCTCGAAGCGAGCGAAGTCAGGGAGTTCAATCGTTGTTTCACTGGTCGGTTTTGCTGTGACGGGAAATTCGCGGCTCAGTTTCAAGACTTCCAGCGGAGAAATTTCATGATCAAAAACGGCGAGCTCATCAATTGCCCCGTGACGAAATCCGACATCTCGGAAACGGGCACCCAGCGACATCTCGACTCCGCCAGAATTCGAATCTCCCCATTCAGGCCGATGCTTGATATCCCGAGTTAGCTTATCTTTGACCACATCCACATCGGGAGAGTTGCCATTGATCGATAGCCTGAGTCCCGCTGCATAACTGCTGCCATCGTAGACAATAGCAACGTGAGTCCACTCGTTGAGGGGAATCTGTTGTCGAGCCTGAATCTGAATCGCATTTCCCGGCCAGAAATGGATGAGTGAAAATTGGGGGCGGCCGTTTTCTAGGATCAGTGAATAGCCTCGAAACGCCGCATCTTCTGCCGCGACGCACTGATGCAGAACAGCGACACGCGGTTTGTGTTCGGCTGGTTTTAACCAGACCGAAATTGAAAACGGAGACGTTCGGCCATACTTGCCAGAGCCAGTACAAGCAAATGCATCGTCGCCACTGAATTCAATCGCGCGGCCAGCGATGCCGGGGACGAGTTTGTTCTCACCGTTTGGTTTCGCGTCGTCGAACGTCAGACGAAGCTTGGGCACGAACGATGTATTCGCCGGTACGACCGGAGAATTCCCTTCTTTCGCAGGGGTGGCTGATAAATCGCGACTGAGTATTTGCGACAGCGAACCGACATCGCTGATCTCAAGTTTCGATAACGGATGTTCGGTGAAACGCTGACGAGCTTCTTCGCGAATCCGGGCCAGATTGGATTCGCTTAATCGGATTTTTGCCAGCAGTTCTTCATGACGAGCTTGCTGGTCAACTTCATATAGCAACAGCGTGGGGGTTGGAGCGGTTTCTGTGAAGTGTGAATAGAGCCCATGCTCATCAATGTTCGAAAAGAATGCAGCCAGCTTGTAGAAGTCAGCCTGAGCAATCGGATCGTATTTATGATCATGGCAGCGAGCACATTCCAGGGTCAGCCCCAAAAAAGCCGTTCCATTCGTGACAACACGATCGGCGATGTACGACTGACGAAACTCTTCTTCGATACTCCCCCCTTCGTTCGTTTGTCGATGCAATCGGTTAAACGCGGTGGCCAGGCGCTGGTCACGAGTCGCTTGCGGAAGCAAATCACCCGCCGTCTGCCAGGTAATGAATTGATCGTAAGGAAGGTTGCTGTTGAATGCGCGGATCACCCAGTCTCGCCATGGCCACAGATGAGTATCCCGATCCGCTTGATAACCGAACGTATCTGCGTAACGAGCGACGTCGAGCCACTCATTCGTCATCCGTTCGCCGTAAGCAGGCGAATCAAGCAATCGATCAACGGCCTGGTCATAGGCGTTAGGCGATGCGTCTTGAAGGAACCTGTCGAGATCGGCCAGCGACGGAGGCAGTCCAGTAAGATCGAAACTTGCTCGACGCAACCAGGCTTCCCGAGTCGCCTCGGTCGCCGGTTTCCATCCCTCGTGTTGCAGACGAGTCAGCACGAACGCATCGATCGGGGTTCTAACCCAGCCAGTCGCATCGGCGGGTTTTGGGACATCAACCTGTTTCGGGACGGGAATCAGCGACCAGTGAGGATGATATTCCGCTCCTTCCGCGATCCACCGACGAATCAACCTTTTCTGTTCGTCAGTCAGCGGTTTATTCGACTTTTTTGGCGGCATGACGGTTTCGTCGTCGGTAGAAAATATCCGTTCGATGACGGTGCTCTTTTCTGGTTCGCCGGGCACAATCGCTTTGGTGTCGACAGCAGATTCCCGTCGATCGAGACGCAAATCCGCCTTGCGAGCAAGTTTGTCGAGACCGTGACACGCGAAACACTTATCCGAAAGGATGGGCCGAATATCCCGATTGAAATTGACTCTCTCCTCTGCCGTCACTGGCGAAGAGAGGGTGACGATCAAAACAGACAACCAGGTAAGTCTGCCCGGCTGTACCAAGGCACATTTTCTGTTCATGACGTTTCCATTCAGGAGCGTATAACCTCAAACGGGATTATCGCGCGTGACGAAGGGATTCGCCAGTTCAGCGTCTCACGTGGCGACTTAAAGAGTCTTCACTGGGAAAACACCGACGAGAAAAGAATGTCGAGTGCCCCTGAATGAGCGTACTCGGTCTGATACAGAGCTCTTCGATGGCAGCGAAAAAGCAATCGTGCGTCGGATACGGCTTCGATGTGCTTTCACCTCAGACCAGAGAGCCATCACAAGGCGATTGACTGTCTGAAGCGGCGTCGCTACATTCCGTAGACCGATTGCGCGGTTTATGACTTTTACGCAGACTTTTCGGATAACACGGGAAGAAAGCTCAACTCAGCGCCGCCATTCGCCGATACATACACTCGCTGGCTCCGTGGCCAAGTGGCTAAGGCAACGGATTGCAAATCCGTCATCGTCGGTTCGACTCCGACCGGAGCCTTTTTAGAAGACCCCAACGAAACACCATGTTTCTTGGGGTTTTTCTGTTTACTGCTGAAGTCTCGTGACAGCCGAGTTTCCTCACCAGACATCACAGAACTTCACAAATGACCCCTTTTTTCACTTTCAATCCCCAGTTGAGGGACAGTGGAGTCGGCGTCAGACGGAATTCCGATTGCGGGTTCCGTCCCTTCGGTCTGCTGGAGATCGCGACTGGAGGGATCGCCATTCGTTTTATCTCTCTTGATCTTCGAAACGGCTTGGCGGCATCTGTGGTATCTTGGCCGCTCCACTGGAAACGGATTCCATTGTCAACAATGGTTCCTGTAAGCCGTTTCGACTTCGGCGTGGCGGCGAGGTTGGTGTGTCGGCAACAACATTAAGATCACGTCCCTCTCCTGTTCCTCTTGGTTTGATCGGTTTTGGTTCACCCAGCTTGGGCGATTCGTCTGGAGACTGGGCACGAATGGTTGGGGATTCGGATGGGTTTCGTTCTCGCGTTGCGACTTGTGATCCGGCGGGAATATTCAACTTTGCACTGCCAGCCATGACCCATTGATCCCATTCTTTTTCCAGGGCTTCGATGCTTTTGTAACCATAGAGACTTTTCAGTGCGGACTCCCAGCCCCGATCGTAAGCCCTCGCCATTAATTCCAGGTACTGTGGCTTGCTGCTGTTTTGGATCAGGAAATCGGCGAGCGAATGGCCTTCGGCGTAGAGTGTCAACACATCCTGCTTGTCCTGAGGATAGTTTTTGATATCCAGCAGAGCTTTCAACGGGATTTTGCGACGTGTTCCCATGACTTTACTATGGATATCTCGCAACCGATTCCTTTCGGAATCATGTTCAATCAAGGATGCGGCCCCTTCATCTGCCCAACGTGGAAGCGGACGTCGGAAGTGACTAGCAAAAATCGTATGATTGATTTCGTGCGGAAGTACCGAATCGAGAATCCGTTGCTCTGTCCCCTGAATTTCCATCCTCCAGCCGTAAACCTCGCCAGCTTGAAAATTGAAAGTCGTTGCGCCTCCAGCGCCGATGTTTCCCACTTTGACTGAAATGGGGCACGGTTGCTTCCAGTTGCCCGGCAGGGGTTGTCCGGTCCATTCGATGGCCAGTTCTTTGCGGTAGATTTCCGCTGCCTCTCCCACCTGTTTTGCAAACTCGGCAGTGGGGGCTTCGACAACGAAATTGGGCGTGCGAAAACCCGCTCCAACCGACGCCAATGCGCCGACTAATAGAAAACCACGGAAGAAAGCGTCCATGCTGATTCCGAATTCTGATTGAAATGAATTTGTCTTAGAAATGGCATCATGCCATTTGGCGAAGGGTATTCGATCGGAAAGCAACTGGTGCACCAATTTCCGTTCGGCAGCTCTTGCCGATCTTGATTTTGTGCCGCAAGTTGTTTTCTGTCAATTGATTATAAATTTCGAGGGCGGCGTTCGACGGGTCGTGTCGCAGGCTAAGGGAACGAAGAAAGTTTGTAAGCCTTACACTCCAGCAAGATGTTACCGGTTGTTTTGCATGCAGAATCGGTTCAATCCACAAGCTCCGACAGATGAGGAACGTCTGCAAACGGTGCGTGATTGAACTGATTGAACCGCGAAAGGACGTGACAAGACAAGTCTCAACAGTTCCGCTCGGCTTTCGAGGCGATTCACCCGATATGTATGTGGTCGCGAACCTGAAACGCGACAGGCTGGATAGCAGCCGTCGGGCGGGATG
>JBAXBD010000142.1:0-11115 GCA_037142165.1 Schlesneria sp.
GCGTTGGCCAACACGAATGAATTTTCGCCCGACGCTGGGGCGAGCTGACGTCCGATGCGGTCTTAGGGGGCTTCATTTGAAACGTGCCCTCTCGCCAAACATCAATGGCACTCTCAAGCCTGCCTGTCTGGAGTCATCTCATGAGCAGTGCAAAGCCGAGGTCATTCAACACGCCTTACGCGCCATTTCTATTGGGAACAACCTCATGCACTCCGATTTTTATTGTGGAATTTCGGGGGGAGCCGTCTAGAACCTCTCGTGGTCGAAACCCTACCGTCATCCTGTTCGTTAAAGATAATCTGTCATGAGTCTCTCCGCTTCACGCAATGTGATTAATCGTCATCTTCTCGGCTGGTTTTGTGGTTTTTCCGCATTGATGCTGGCGTGCTCGTCCGCTTCTGCCGGATTGATCTTAACCTCGGGTACGGATTCGTCCGCGACCGGCTCCAGTGGTTATGCCGCCGTCCGGGAACGAAATTTTTCTAACTCGAATGGCGCCAACGGAACCGTTTACGTGGGAAACCAAAGCCTCTTAGGAAGCGGTCCACGAGGAAATAATACGAGTGTTGCCTGGTCACAACAAACATACGATTTCACCTACACTTACGATCCAACTCATGGCATTGCTGCAACCACATGGACCGGGCAGACGACTGGGACCACAAACACTTCATTCCAAAGCATTACCGTTCCGACCGCTGCGGCCAACGAGTTGTCGATTTTTGGGAAAAATACTGGTACTGGTGCACTCACGCTGACTCTCAATTCGATCAATTCCGTGGGAAATGGTGGCATTTTGTCTGGAACTGGAGGTTCTGTTGCCGTAACCGGCGGAACTCAGTTGTTCACGGGGATTCAGGATTCTAACGGTGTGATATCTGCGACCACGAGCAGTTGGACCGTTCAAAACAACACTTCCGTTAACGCCTATTTATATGACGCGAATCTGTTTAATTCCGGCTTCGAATTATTTGGAACAATAACGGTGGGCTCGCCAACGACTTCACCTTATTATGGCAACAATGAATCGAGTAAGTTTGAAATTGACCTGGCCAATGTCCCCAGTTCGACAGGCGGAGCTGCACCTGTCCCGGAGCCGAGTACCATCAGTCTCGCCGCCCTCGGCACTGCTGCTTTAATCGCATTTCGATGGCGCAAACGAAATCGGAACGTTAATCTGCCTTCGGCTTGAGCCCAGCTTGGGAGCTCTCTCAACGTCACGTTCCAACTCAACATTAAAGTCGTCAGTTGAGTGCAATCGGAAAATTTCCTGAACTCGTCTCACTGGCAATCGAGTTGCGATCAACACACTGAACCTCAAAAGCTCGATCCAGATTTACGGTTACCGCAAATCCGAAATGAAAACGAACAAACCCCAGAAGCTTTATCTTCTGGGGTTTGTTCGTTCGTGCGGCTCGGAGGAACTGTCACAATTCAATTTGGAACCGACGACACTTTGTTCCTGCGCTCTTGAGGTAAGGCAACTCGTTCAAGCACTATATTTGACGTACCCTGATGATGCCGAACGTGGAACAGCGAAACTCAACCGTGCGGAAACAGTATTGAGCGATCGACTCGGAAAAAATCCGTCGTCGCATGTCCGCCGGGACCGAATGGATCACCACCCAGACAGGGCGATTAAGATTCGTTGCAAACAGTCTATTATCAACAACTTACAAAATTACCCGACCAGGATTCGAACCTGGACAAACAGAACCAAAATCTGTTGTGCTACCGTTACACTATCGGGTAAGCCGGGTGGTAATCTATCGAATGGATGCGGGTAGTGGCAAGGGGAGGTCTCACGGCTGTAAATCTGATTTTTGGATTTGAACGGATCAAAGGTCCCAATTTCGTCTGATTGGACAGATCCCGGCTTGAAACTCGGTTGTTATCCCACTACGATGTGTCCCCCCGTGAGCCGGCTCCCTGTTTGGGTTGAGCCGTCCGTTGGGGCATCCGAGTATTGTAGGCTCATGCTCAATTTAGATCGCCAGACTGGCGGGAGTGATTTGTTGTGACCATCGACAAGAGTTTGAAGCGGAAGGGGCGTCTGGCTCGCCTTCGCAGCGTTATGACACGTGACGAACGTATTACTCAAATGCAAACCGACGAGCGTTGGGCCGACGGGACCAGCCCGTTTGGTCTGCCAAAGCTGCGAGTCGTTCGTCTGGTCGTCGGCAAGAAGAAGAAAAAGAAAGCCGCCGGAGAGGACAAGAAAGACGACAAGAAGAAGGCCGCCAAGAAGAAGTAAACCACTGGTTTGCTTTGAATTGGGCTTGTCCCACTCGGTCTGGTTGTCTGCTTTTTAGAGAAGCTTGCCGATTAATGCCCCCCTGACGAGGGCATTCAAACGCTGAGGAAAATGGTGCAGGCTAGAAGCCTACACTAAGAACACTAAAAACAGAGAATAATAAAGACAGACGGTCGACTTGAAACAGGTCGATCCGTCTGTCTTCGTTTGTAGTGTGTGAGGAATCTTTGTGGTTTCCCTGGAACAAACCGCGTCCGGTCTCGTCCTGCCTGTCAAAGCTCAGCCGGGCGCCCGACGCAACGGTGTGACGGGCGTGCACGACGGCGCACTGAAAGTGGCTGTCAGCCAGGCACCTGAAAAAGGGAAAGCGACTGCCGCGATCATGAATGTCCTGGCGGAATCTCTGGAAATCAAGAAAAACCAGATCGAATTGCTGAGCGGGCAGACGTCGACGCACAAAAAATTTCTGATTCGAGACATCGATTTCAATGAAATGATGATGCGGATTTCAAAGCTGCTCGCAGAACTGGAGTCGGCTTGACCTGATGTCGCTTACAACAACCGTCTACTTTCGGATCGGGTAACTCGCCATCCAGCACATGCAGGTCCGTCCGACAAACGCCTCAGGTCAGGACTTTGACTGGAATCTCACCCGGCCCTGTCTGCCGCACGGGAAGTTCAGTCTATTCGAGCCTCGCACCAGCCTTCTTGAGTACCGTTGCGTACATCAGTCAAAATCCGTCAGGTGTTTTGGCGGGCGAGCCGCTCGTAAGGCGTTCAAAACGGCGAGAAGATCAATCACTTCCTGGGCAATCGCTCCGGTAATGGGCGGCAAGAGTCCACAGGCGGCGAGAATCATTCCTCCGACGCTCAACACCATCCCTCCCACCGCACTTTCCAACACGATCCGTCGCAACTGTTGACCGATATGCAGTAGTTCGTCGACTTTGCTTAATGAACTATCCAGGATCACCGCATGAGCCGCTTCCGACGTAATATCGGTGCTTCCACCGAGTGCAATTCCGACTGTTGCGGCAGTTAAAGCAGGTGCATCATTGATCCCATCGCCGACAAAAACCGTATTCGCCAGCCTGGTCTCGTTCCGGATCAGTTCGAGTTTTTGTTCCGGGGTCTGGCTGAAATGAACCTCATGAATTCCAATCAAATCGGCCAGATACCGAACTTCAGATTCGCGGTCACCCGAAACAATCATCACTTTTTGGAAATGATGTTTGGGCGATAAATGCTGGACAAAGGGAGCTCCATCGGTCCGGGGCTGATCTCGAAATCGGCAGGTAACGGGAATCTTATCGTCAATGATGGCGATGCATTCCATTCCGGCCGCCTGCAACGGCAGGCTTTGCAAAATATGGGCAATTCCTTCATCAGAAGACTGCCTGGCCAGCTTGGTTCGACTCGTCACGCGAACTCGGCGACCGGCGACGACACCGGTTAAACCTTCGCCAGGCAACTCGTGAACTTCACTGACATCGTGAAGTGGCACATGCCGTTCACGTGCCAGACCCATAATTGCCGATGCGAGCGGATGTTTGGAGTACCGCTCGAGACTGCCCAATAGCGATAGCGCTTCGTCATTGCTTAGCCCAGGACCGGGAATGATCTCAGTCAGCGCAGGCCGACCATACGTCAGCGTGCCGGTCTTATCGAAGATCGCAACTCGACATGTTGCGATGCGTTCCAGGACGGCTGGATCACGAATAATGATTCCTCGCCTGGCCGCCAGGGAAATCGACCCGATAATCGCCACGGGAATCGCAATCAGTAGTGGGCAAGGAGTCGCGACAACCAGGACGGCCAGAAATCGCGTAACGTTTCCGCTAAGCCACCATGCTACCGCCGCCAGCGCGATCGCGAGCGGTGTGTAGTAAGCTCCGAGCGTATCACCGAGCCGGCGCATGCGAGGTCGATTTTCATCGGCGGTCTGCATCACTTTCATCACTTGAGCATAACGGGAATCGACTGCCAGCTTGTCCGAACGGATCGTCAAGGCGGCCTCGCCGTTCATCGCCCCTGACAGGACCGTCGAGCCCGCCGACTTCGGCATCAGGTAGGGCTCGCCCGTCAGAAACGCTTCATCCATCGAGCCGTTACCGGCCAGAACAGTCCCGTCCACGGGACAGATCTCATGCGGAAACACCACCAGTGCGTCACCAATCGCAACTTGATCGACGGTGATATCCTGAATCACTTCACCAGTTTTTCGATGAGCCTTCGTCGGCATCCGCCGGGCCAAGGCATCCAGCACAGATGAAGCACTTTTGACCGCGAATGATTCCAGGGCTTCGCCGCCCGACAGCATCAGCACGACGAGTGTCCCGGCCAGGTATTCCCCCAGCAGAATCGAGGTGACAATTGATAACCCCGCGAGCAGGTCGGAACCAAACTGAAAATGGATCAGTTTCCAAAGCAGTTCGGCAACCAGCGGCAATCCGCCGAAAACCAATGCGATGATCAACGGCCAATCCATCAGCCTGAGCGGACCAGCCATCGCCGAACCGCTCGTTGTGAATCTCAAAGAAAGATGAACAACAATGGCGATCGTTGCCAGCAGCGCGATCCACTTGTCGAAGTAATGCTCATCGTATATTTCAGCGGGACTGGCAGTGGATGACATGCGGCATTTTTCCAACCGGGATAGAAGTTTGCAAAACGAACGTTCTTCAAGGTTATAACTGCTGATAGTCGCCGTAACGAACGAGTACTACCCCAGCTCGACCTCGACCTGATGGCTTTGCCGATCATCCTTGAGCGCGATCAGACAATCGGTTTGATCCACTCCATCGAGTGTCACTCGTTTCACAGATCGCCTCGGTTCGGGTTGCCGTAGAAATGCCGCGATTTCCCCGGTCCAAATTCCTTCGACGCCATGCGTTGCCTCCTTGCATTTCGAGAAAAAATGCTCATCCAGATTCGATTTGTGAAGGGTACCTCGTACAATCGAAATTCAGAGCACGGTTTGCAGAACTCTTTAAGAAAACAGCGATGAAAACATCTCAACCGGACGGCGTTTCTTCTCGAATTGCTACGACGCCAGACTCAACGATCGTTGCACGAAACCAATCCGCCCATCGACTGCTAAGCTCGGTATCGGCGTTGTTGAATCATTCCATGCAAGTAGTCATTGTCTCTTTCCTTGTGTGGGCCGTTTCAACAAACGTTGGACATGCGGAAGAACGAAAACCGGTTGTGGTGACTGATGCAGCACGAAAAGTTCATGCCTCAGGTTTCATCTTCGATGGACACAACGACTTGCCCTGGGCAGTACGGACGGATTTCTCGTCGTCGTTCGATCAGGCAGACATTTCGAAAAATGTTCCCAAGTTAAACACCGATATCGCTCGCTTGAAACTGGGAAATGTGGGGGCTCAATTCTGGTCTGTCTATGTCCCTTCCGAGACCGCCAAGGATGGAACCGCGTTTTCAAAAACGATGGAACAAATCGAACTCGTCAAAACGATGGTTAAGCGGTACCCCGAAACGTTCGAGATGGCCCGAACCGTCGATGACATCGAACGGATTCAGAAGTCGGGAAAAATCGCGTCGTTGATGGGTGTCGAAGGTGGTCACTGTATCGAAGATTCGATCGAAAATCTGAGACGGCTGAATAAGCTTGGAGCGGGTTACATGACGTTAACGCACTCAGACACACTCGCCTGGGCCGATGCCGCGACCGATGAACCGAAGCATCAGGGACTGACCCCGTTCGGTGAGGAAATCATTCGAGAAATGAATCGACTGGGAATGCTGGTCGATCTGTCACACGTTTCGGAAGAAACGATGAAAGACGCCATTCGTGTGTCGTCTGCCCCCGTCATTTTCTCACATTCCTCGGCTCGTGCGGTTGCCGATCATCCGCGCAACGTGTCCGACAACGTTCTGCTCCAGGTCAAGAAAAATGGTGGCGTTGTCATGGTCAATTTCTTTTCGGGATTCGTCCACCCGGAATCGGCACGTAAGCGCGCAAACATGTTCCAGGTTAACCGCGATTTACGAGCTCAATTTCCACTCGAAGCGGACTATAAAGCGGCTCGCAAACGATGGGATGCCGAACACCCCATCGAACGAGGGAGCGTTCATGATGTTGTCGACCACATCGATCACATTGTGAAAATCGCAGGAATCGACCATGTCGGCATTGGCTCGGATTATGACGGGGTCTCAATGCTTCCGGAACAGTTGGACGATGTCGCAACCTATCCTGTCATCACGCAAGAGATGCTCAACCGTGGCTACACAGCAGCTCAAATTCATCAAGTGATGAGTGGCAATATCCTGCGAGTGATGCGCCAGGCAGAGGCGGTCGCGGCAAAGGCCCGATGACGTTCTGGCCTTACAAAATTAGGCGAGGATAGAAGGCCACTGATTGACCAATAATGGTCAATCGGTGGCTCAAATTGCCTGGAGCATTGTCAAGACTTTAGGTTCGGGTGATGTGCCACTGTATCGGAGTCCTTCAGGTCTGAAACTTGACTCATTCAGTCAAGTTTCAGGATTTCTCCAAAGTAGCCATCATCGCTCCGCGTGATGAGCATGCGTCGGAAACGATTCACGTTGCCGACGCATCGGGACAGATATTCCGTTTCAATTTCTGATTTGAGACCATGCGGATTGGAATTTGGCAGGTTCTCGAACGATGCTCATCACGCGGAGCGATGATGGCTACTTTGGTCTGAGGCGAAGCCCTCACTGGAGTCTTCTCCAACGCAATGGCTTCCCTATTTCCTCAGCATTCAAAGAGCACTGGGTGACCGACGACGGTCAACCAGTGGCACCCGAATATTGAGATTGGACAACGCACTCGAACTATTCCGACTTCTTTTCGTCCTTGTGTTCATCATGACCGTGTTCGTCGCGTGCCGAACCATCAAGATGATAATCGATATGACCGATGTAAGGTTTGTCACCGATCGTGATTCGCAGGTCTCCGTGCAGGAATCCAGCGTCCATTAACGTGTGAACGAGATCGTGGTCGACAAGCACGAATTTCGACGCTTTTCCCTCAGCATCCCCGGATTGCGATGCCGCCTTCAGAGTAAGCGGTTCTTTCCCTTCCAGTGCGACGGAAAGATCGGCTGCCGCGACCGCTTCCGCCGTCTTCGCGTCTTTGCCCAGGACGTAGACGACCACTGATTCAGAATCGTGATCCACCAGAACTTCAGCGTGGTACTCTTCGTCACCCAGTTCAACGATCCCGCCGCCATGCGGCCCCTTTGCCCCGTGTTCGTGATCGGGTAGCGCCGGCGCCTTCTTAACATCTCCAACAGTTTTGTAGTCACTCTGCTTGTCGCATCCGAACGCCCCGCACAACAACACGAGGCTGGCGACCATACTGAACCGAACCATCTTAATAACGTCCTTCCGTGATGAAAAAAGGTTCGCGCCTCGCCACCGTGCGAGTTAACGCGATCAGACCACAGTCTGAACCACGCCAGCGATTCCTGCAACCGCAGCCGCCCCATCTTTCGGATTCTGCCTGACAACCTGCGGGCATACTGAGAATTATTTTCGTGATCGGCAGGCGACCTGAAACTTCGTTCTGAACGGGGCGTTCGCTATGCTCTCGGCTTGCATGGAGGGGGAAGAGAATGCTGGCGACACGATGGCCAGTATTAACAGTCTTTCTGTTCGCGGCGGGAATTTTTGAAGGAGTCATCATGGTGGTTGCCCGTCTGACGTTACTGGCCTGCCTGGCCTCACTGTTTTTGGCTGATGAATCGGCAACGATTGTTGTGAAGGTCAATGGAACTCCCATCACGGCTGCGGATATCAATTTCGCCGCATCACAACAAGGTGTGACTACGGAAGAGCGAACTCAGTCAGAACCAAAACTGCTGGAACGACTGATCGATCGTCAGCTTATTCGGTCATTCCTGGCATCGAAAAAAATCGAACCTCCCGCTGAGGACTTGCAGTTCCAGATCGCTCGGGCCGAAGCGTTAATACGTAAAGGAGGCGAAGATCCAAAGATATTGCTGGAAAAACTTGGCTACACGCCTGAACGATTGAAATCAGAGCTTGGACTCACCCTCGCCTGGCAGGTTTATGCTCGGAAGGCGGTCACGCCGGCGCAGATCAAAGCTCATTACGAACAGTATCGGCAAGAGTTCGACGGAACCCAGGTTCGGGCGAGTCAGATATTTCTCAAACTGCCGCAACCTGCAAGTGATGAAGAAAAGGTTGCCAGATCCGAAAAACTGACCGAGATTCGCCGGCAGATCCTTGAAAATAAGCTGTCGTTTGCCGATGCGGCGAAACGCTATTCCGAGGCTCCAACCAAAAATCAAGGGGGAGATGTCGGCCTGTTCGGCTATCGGGGCAAGCTCCCTGCGACAGTTTCCCAGGCTGCCTTTCGCTTGAAGGTTAATGACATCAGCGATCCGATCGTTTCGCAGTTCGGTGTGCATTTGATCCAGGTGACCGAACGACACCCCGGTGACTTCAGCCTGGAAGACGTTCGCCCCGTGATTATCGATCGGTTGTCACAACAGCTCTGGACGGAAACTGTGGAAAAAGAGCGAGCCACAGCGAAGATTGAACGAATCTCGAAACCCTAGAACTTTGTCAATCTTCTGAATTCAGGTGCCACTGCTTAACCGTCTTCGGTCAAGCAGTGCTCTTTGGCGTGTAAGGGAGAAGCCACTGCTTCTCCGAAGACTCCGAAGCAGTGGCACAGAATCATCGATAAGAAGTTTGACAAAGAACTGAGGCACCGGCATTGCGACCGAACGCTTCATCGTCACAATAGGGCAAAAGTCTTACCCTACCCACGAATTGAAAGAAATCCCCGCAGATGACTGCAAAGTTGATTGATGGCAAGGCGATCGCGGCGTCGATTCGTGAGCGACTAAAACATGATGTTGCTGAATTTCACAATTCGACCAGCGTAACCCCAAAACTTGCAGCCATCCTTGTCGGTGAAGACCCTGCCAGTCAGGTTTACGTCCGAAATAAGGAACAGGCCTGCGCGAAAGCTGGCATCGCCAGCGACGTTTATCGGCTCCCCGGAACGATCACCCAGTCGGAGCTGCTGGAATTCGTTGCGAGACTAAACGCCGACGTCACCGTGCATGGAATTTTGGTGCAACTACCGTTGCCAAAACAGATTAACGAAACAACGATCCTGGATTCCGTGACCCCACTGAAAGATGTCGACTGCTTTCATCCTGAAAATGTCGGCCGATTGGCTCAAGGCCGCCCCCGGTTTTTGCCTTGCACTCCGCAGGGTGTGCAGGTTTTGTTGCGTGAGTCGAACATCAATGTCGATGGTGCTCACGTTGTGGTCCTCGGCCGCAGCGAAATTGTCGGGAAACCTGTTGCCTTGATGCTCGTTCAAAAGGGAGAAACAGCGAACGCGACAGTGACAATTTGCCATAGTCGAACGAAAAATCTCGTAGAAATCACCCGTTCCGCTGACATTTTGATCGCAGCCATCGGCAAACCCGAATTTGTTACGCGCGAGATGGTCAAACCGGGCGCGGTCGTGATCGACGTTGGAATCAACCGCGTGGATGACAAACTGTTAGGCGACGTGGCGTTTGACGAAGTCTGTTCCGTCGCATCGGCAATCACCCCTGTACCAGGCGGAGTTGGACCAATGACAATCGCGATGCTGCTTGAAAACACGCTGATGGCGGCAAAACTTCAGTCGGCCAACTAAGAAAGGGGGTCGGGTGTTCAAATTTCAAAAATTGGCCCGCCAAGCGTCCCCTGATGATCAAGTCGACCAAGGGCCAATTTTGAAATTTGAACACCCGACCCCAAATACAACGGCCCCCAACTTTTCAGTCGATTATGACGATGCAGAAACCTCAGTCATACTTGAGCGGTTTGCGTCCGACGAATTCCCACGAATTTTCATCCGTTGCAACTTTCGCTCCAGACGATAGACTATACAGCGATTTCATAGAGTGTGAAAAACTGAGAGATTGGCTGCGTCGCCGTATCTGTGCTTGGAATTGCCAGATTTGAGTATCAGCGCCGTCGATCAAAAGATGAAACTTAGGCAAGGTTGAGATATGTCGATTACGAAAGAGCGAAAGTCGGAAGTCATGCAGCAGTATCAGCGTACGGAAGCTGATACGGGGTCCCCAGAAGTTCAGGTTGCGGTTCTCTCACATCGCATTTCGCAACTGACCGAACATTTCAAACTGCACAACAAAGACCATGCAAGTCGCCGGGGTTTGTTGATGCTGGTCAGTAAGCGTCGTCGGCTTCTCAAGTATCTTGAGGCAACCGATTCCAGCCGCTACGCAGACGTGATCAAGAAGATCGGCTTGCGCAAGTAGGTCTGTTGGCGTCAATCTTTTGACGGGTCGAGTCAGGTCGGTTTCTTTGGGCTGGTTCATTTCGAGCTGGCAGCCAATCGACTTTCTGCCTTGGTCGCGAAGGCATTCCGCTCGCAGTTCGCTGCTGCGCAGATGAGTTTGTTCCGACGAGGCATTTCAGGAAGCCGGAATTTGAAAACATCTTTGTAGGAACATCGCCGTGAAAGTGGTAGTAGAACGTGAATTTGCAGGACGAACGATCAGCCTGACAACAGGTGAAATGGCCAAGCAGGCCGCCGGTGCCGTGCTGGTTCGATACGGTGACACGGTCGTTTTTGTGGCCGCTCAAAACGGTCCATCGCGACCCGGAACCGACTTTTTTCCTTTGACCTGTGATTATCGTGAACGATCCGCTGCTGCTGGTAAGTTCCCCGGTGGTTTCATCAAACGCGAAGGCCGACCGACTCAGAAAGAAATTCTGACCAGCCGATTGACCGACCGACCCATTCGACCCCTCTTTCCCGATGGATATGTCGAAGAAGTTCAGGTCATGTCGAACGTCCTTTCGGTTGATTC
>JBAXBD010000143.1:0-11114 GCA_037142165.1 Schlesneria sp.
GTCGGGGGGGTGACCTCGACACCTGGCTGGGCGATCACTTCTACTTCCATCTCGACCAGATCAGAAAGTCGTGGCTCAGGTGGTGTGACACGGATTGTCAGCTTGACCGGCCCCTTTTCCGTGGCTCTAACAAGTGCATCTTTGCTGGACGTCGATGTCGAAGGGCTATTGCTGTTATGGTCGCAACCGACAAGCGTGATCAACCCGACGAAGAACGAAAATAAAGATAATCGCCAACGATTCATCGCTGCCGCTCCCGAGCTCGAAAGAACTTCTGCAAGCTCTGGGCGTACGGCTGATCGGTTCGAATCGCAAGTCGATCGACGTTGGCGCGTCGTAACGATTCCGTCAGTTTCCGCTCACGCTCATCGGCAGCCTTGGCGAACAGAGCTCGAACGCGAGGATGTCGAGTATCAAGTTCGATGAGTTCATCAGTTTCCGCATCGCGTAGCGTTAGAAAACCAACGTCAGGCAATGTCACTTCACGAGGATCGCCTAACGTGACCGCAACACAATCATGTCGACGGTTAGCAATTGCCAAAGCGCGCGAACAATCAGGACCCAGAAAATCACTCATTAAAAACAGAACGCATTTCCGACGTTGCACGTGACCAAGATATTCCAGTGCCTTCGTGATGTCCGTTTGCGCTTTAACAGGTTCGGTGGCGAGCAATTCACGTATTAACCGCAACACATTGGCGCGACCTTTTCGAGGGGGAATGTATTTGATGACATCGTCCGCGAAAAACAGCAGCCCGACCTTGTCGTTGTTCTTCAACGCTGTAAACATCAGGACGGCAGCGACCTCGACAGCGGTCTCCATTTTACTCAATCGCTGCGAGCCGAACGCTCCGGAAGCCGACACATCGACGACCAGCAGAACCGTCATTTCCCTTTCTTCGCAAAATGTTTTGACGTAGGGGTTTCCCGTTCGCGCCGTGACGTTCCAGTCAATCGACCGAATTTCGTCACCAGGGACGTACTCTCGCACGGCGTGGAATTCCATTCCTCGCCCCTGAAACGCACTGAGATATTCACCCGCCAGCAGATCGTTAACCTGTCTTTTGGCAACGATCTGAATTCGACGAACATCCTTTAAGACTTCTTCAAGATTTCGTCCGGACATCGAAAATCCATGCAAACCTGTTCCAAAACTTCAAAATTCCAAAATCGGCAGACCCATAGGCATCAGCCTACGGAACAGGAACCGACTCAAGGACTTTACGAACGACATCGTCCGAGGTCATTTGTTCGGCCTCGGCCTCGTAAGTCAAAATCACACGATGTCGCAGGACATCAAGTGCAATGTCTTTCACATCCTGCGGTGTGACATAACCACGACCGGCGAGAAATGCATTTGCACGAGCTGCAAGACAGAGATTGATCGAAGCACGAGGTGACGCACCGTATTCGATCAGCGGCTTCAATTCTTTTAAACGAAACTCTTCGGGGCGGCGCGTCGCAGTCACAACGTCGAGCACATAGTCCTTGACTTTATCATCCATATAAAGCGTTGAGACCGTCTGCTTGATTTCGATCAGTTGCTGTGGTTCGAGCACTGGTTGCACTTCACGGCGAATATCGTCCAAGACCGAGTCAACGACTTTCCGTTCGTCAGACTTCGAAGGATAATCGACGATGATTTTCAGCATGAACCGGTCAACTTGCGCTTCAGGTAAAGGATATGTCCCTTCCTGTTCGATCGGGTTTTGCGTCGCCAGCACCAGGAACGGTTCCTCCAGCGGATAGGTCTCGTCACCGATTGTGACCTGATGCTCCTGCATCGCTTCAAGCAAAGCAGACTGCACTTTGGAGGGAGCACGGTTGATTTCATCTGCCAGGATCAAATTTGCAAAAATCGGCCCTTTACGCGTGCCGAATGAGCCTTCTCGCGGGTTGTAAATCATCGTGCCGATCAGGTCTGCGGGGAGCAAATCCGGAGTAAACTGGATTCGATTAAACTTGCATCGCAGGGCATTTGCCAATCCCTTGATCGCGGTCGTCTTGGCCAGTCCAGGCAGGCCTTCCAGCAGAACATGCCCACCAGTGATCATCGCGATCAACAGTCGCGACAGCATCAAATCCTGTCCAACAAGAACTTTACGAACTTCTGACCTGACTCGCTCTAGCTGATCCGAATGCTTGAGGACCTGTTCCTTAATCCTTTGAATATCAACGCTCATTGTCTAAAAACGCTCCTTTAAGACTTCAATCGATATTTCAATGTTGAAACAGAAATTCTTTCGACGTCAAGACACTCCAGTAAAGGTCTTCGATGGCGGCTCGCTTGTCATCAACCGCCTCGTCAAGCATTGCCGAAAGCTGCTTACGTTCCGTTTCATTCGGGTACCTGGTGATGGCGGATAAGTATACGATGTCGATCAACTCATTGTTGGAGATGTTTGTCTCGAGAAATTTGGCGACACGGCCATCCTTGGATTCAAGTTTTTCCTGTATCGTTTTTCCATTCAAAAGGTGTAACACCTGGGTCATGCTCGGTTCATCGGACCGTTCGCAGGTACAGGTCAAAACCCGTTCCGGACGCCCAAACGTATCGAGGAAATATGACGCCACGCTGGCATCGGGCAACTGCATCGCTCGCGTCCCCGCCGGCTGATCCTTGAAGACCGTCGGAACCCCTGTCACCTGCGAAATGGCATCCAGCATCACTTCCGCTTTAAGGCGTCGAGGCTGACTATGAGCATGAAATCGCTGATCAGCTTCGTTTTCTTTGAGAATGGAATGAGAACGCTGATAGGTTTCCGATTTTAAAATCGTGCGCATCAGACTCTTCAAATCGTAATTATTGTGGACGAGTTCCTGCGCGAGGCGTGTAAACAATTTTTCATTGCTGGCGGGATTCGTCAGGCGAATATCGTCGACGGCGTCCACTAAACCTCGACCCATGAAGTTCGCCCAGATCCGGTTGACGATCGCCTTGGCAAAGTAAGGGTTGTCCGGCGATGTCAGCCAACCAGCAAGATGCTCGCGCCGATCTCCCGGTTCATCAAAGGGGATGGCTCGACCATCGAGAGGCTTCGGTAACTGTGGTCGTGACGTACGGGGTTGTAACACCTCGCCCTGATCGGCCAGGAAAATCGTCCGGTTACCGTCACCACTCCGAAAGTCGCCCCCCCAGCCTTTGCCTCGGACACGTGCGAAAAGGCTGACCATGCCGTAGTAGTCATCGTTGGTCCATTTCTCGTTAGGATGGTCGTGACAATGAGCACATTGAATCGACATCCCCAGAAAGGCCATCGCCGTTGTCTCGACCATGTCTTGCGGGTCCTGGTGCAATGCATAAAAGTTGGCGGCTCCGTTCTCGAATGTACTTCCCTTTGCCATGATCACGCCGCGAGCAAACTCGTCCCAGGGCACATTATTGGCCACGCGATCGCGAATCCATTTGTAGTACGCTTTAATCGCGTCAGGTCGCAAACGGCTTCCCGTCAACAGCAGCACATCGGACCACTGGTACGCCCAATAGTCGATAAACTCAGGACGAGAAAGCAGTTGTTCAATCAGCGTCTCTCGCTTCGACTCGCTGGCATCCGACAGAAACGACTTCACTTCGTCGACTGTCGGCAAAACGCCGATCGTGTCCAGATAAACCCGACGCAGGAATTCACTGTCACTGGACTTCGGTGACGGAGGCATATTCAGTGACGCGAGTTTCTCCATCACGTGATCATCGATGAAATTCGCTCGTTGAGCCTGACTGAACGCTTCAGGGGGAACCGCATTCAGATAAGGAACCGTGACAGTCGCTGTTGTATTTTGAGCGAGATACCAGGCGACGATTGCCCCTTCACCGCTTCCATTCACCTTGACCAATCCCTGGTCATCAACCGAACAGACCGAGTGATTCGTTGACGTATATTTGGCCCAGCGAGTGACATCTTCGGTATGACCATCGCTGAAATGAGCGATGACAATCATCGACTGTTCCGTACCAGCCTTCAGCCGAGAGACTTCAGGAAGGATCACCAGCCGCTGAATTCGTGGGTCGGAATCAGACGGGGCCCTGAGCCCTTGCGCAATCCATTCGGCGATCACGCGGTACTCAAGTGATTCCTCTGTAAACCGCAGCCCCCCTTTGTGCGGAATGGCCTGGGTCGGTTTCGTCAGTACCAGACTGCGACCCGGATCATTGGGGACGACACGTCGGCCGCGAGCCTGATGCGTTAAGGAAAAGAAATCGTGTTCAGGATCATACCCTCGCAGCGACAGTTTGAATCCGTTTTTTCCTGCTGCCGCACCATGACACGCACCGCTGTTGCAGCCTGTTTTTGACAAAACCGACTGGACGTGGTTACGGAAATTCCACTGGGGCAATTCACCAAACTGCTCCACCACAACATTGATCGATGCTGTCTGGCCATTGGCTGTCAATGAAATGGTTGTCGTACCGTTTCCGACTGGGACAACCTGTCCATCCACAACTTTCGCGACCCGTTCGTCACCAGACATCCATACCGCACCCGATCGGATCGATTGTGTGACAAGCGGGCCATCTGCCATTTCCGCCAGCACCGTTTGTCGTGCTTCAGGTCCCCTCAGCCGAATCCCGCTCGGCAGAATGGTCAGACTTTCAGCGGCAGCCAACGTGAAACCGTTAACCAGCGATATCACCAGGAAAATGACACTCTTTCGATGAAGATTCATTTGCCGTTCCGTTCAGTATGAAATTGAGAATGGGCTTCAGTTCTCAAGCGAGGACTCTCTTGCGTCGTTTGCTCGCGTGACTGACTCGACCACTCATGATGAAACCATTATGAAAAAAACGGGCGCGATCCACCAACGGTTCGCAACCGATGGATCGCCCAATAAGATCATTGCTGCAGTGGAATCGTGCCATCCAGATAGCGCCAGTTCTTCAGGAATGAAATTAGATCGGCCATCTGCTCGACGGAAATGTTTTTCTCGAATCCGACCGGCATCAGAGACAGACCATTTGTTTTCAGTTCATCAACATCCGATCGAAGGATCGTTTCTTCTTTCCCTTCAGGCAATCGCATCGTGATAGAGACGGCGGTCTCTGATTTGATCAGGCCGGTGTAAGGCTTCCCCTGTTTCGTGATCAACGTATATCCAAAGTAGTTCGCATCGACGGCCCGATTCGGGTCAAGAATGTTCATCAATAAATACGCAGGCAACTTGTCTCGCGTGTCACCGATGTCAGGTCCCACGTTGACTCCCACATTTGCAACGCGATGGCAGGTCACGCAGTTCTTCTCAAAAACCACGCGTCCCCTGGCGGGGTCACCCTTTTGCTCCAAAGCTGGTTGATAGCTGGCAAGAACCGCAACCCGGTCAGGAGCTGCGGCCAGATTGAAAAGTTTCTCAGCCCGTGCGCTCAGTTCCTTGTTGCGATGTTTTGTCAGACGAACCTGTCGAGTGGGGTCAATCTCCGAGACCTTAATACTTCCCTTTTCCAGCGAATCAACCAGCAATGCTGTACGATTTTCTTGACCCAGCATGAAATCGAGCATGGCCCGGCGCAGTTGAGGAGTCTGTGCATCGTAAGCCGCCATCACTTTCGGACCGACGGTCGGATCATTGACCCGCCCCAGTGCTTCGATCGCTGCCAGCCTGATCGGGATTTCACTTCCCGTCAGGGCCAAGTCCATCAGCGAGTTGTTCATTTCGGCCCCTTCGCCGAGTGGGAGCGTCCGGATCGCCGCCAGCCTCTGCTGAAGAACCGCTTTTGGTGCAGCTGCAATTGTCTGTAGGTTTCTTATCAAGAGCTGCAATTGGTCTCGCTCGCTGGCGCTCAACTCATTTCGGAAAAGCGAGAAGCTCAGGCCGCGTCGTTCGGCTCCTCGTCCAAGGCCTCGCACGCCAGCCGCCACAATGCCGATGGATGTTTCACCAAATTCTTCTTTCTGGAATTCGAACAGCTTTTCTAAAATGATCTTGGCCGGTTTGGGTTCAAGCTGCGACCCAGCAACCTCACACAATTGTTCGATTAATTCAGCAGCACCCGCCGGCGGCGTCTTTAATGTCGCCCAGTGTTCAAGCAGGTCAACAATCAAAGCATGCGGCGGGTCGGCCTTCATTGTTCCGACCGCGACACGCAACCACGGGTCTTCAACTCCTCGATCCAGCAATCGAACCAGCGACTTTCGTTCCGTTACGGCATCTGAACTTCTACCACTGAGATCCAATGCCATTCGGAACCGGACGCGGTCGTCGGTTTCTTCTGCTGCCAACTGAGCGACGTCGTCGGGCAGCAACTCGTCCAGGTTATCTCCGATCGATGAGACAACTTGTTCCCGGACGCGTGCATCCCGGTTATCTGTCTCCGACCAGGCCAGAACCGCAGGGGTCAGCCGTGGGTCGAGTGTTTTGATCAGCCAGAGGACGGGAAGCCGGCTGCGAGTCAATCGATTCTGCTTCCAGTTGACTTTGAGTGCGTCAAGGACTTCGTCACGATCCCGTTCTAGTAATAAACGAACGGCTGTCTCACGGTGCCATGCATTTCCATGATCAAGTAAACGGATCAAGTGCGGTATCGACAGTTTGTCCAGGGGATGGTCAGGACGTTCTTGAGGCATGACTGATTCGTCGGATTTGATGCGCCAGATCCGGCCTCGATCACTTCCGTCGTTCAAGTCCTTGCGGGTCTTCAGTTCCGTCGGCATCCAATCGGGATGTTCGATCACCGCCCGGTACATATCGACAATGTACAGGGCACCATCAGGTCCGTTCGCAAGATTCACCGGTCGGAACCATGTATCGCTACTCGCGAGAAATTCTTGCGTTCCGTCAGACGCGTGGCTGAGAAAAGTGGCCCCGTTGGAAACGAGAGTTTCCCGATGGACCAGATTGGCTGTCGGATCGCACGTAAAGGCATTTCCTTTATTTTCCGGTGGCAGGCCATCACCTCGATAGATCGTTACTCCACAAGCGGCAGTAAACTGATTCGCGTGCAATGTCGACGTCGTCCAGGCAACGCTGATGGGGTAAAGCTTTGACTGCTCACCCGAAGCGGCGACATCCTGGATCGTCGATTTCACGGCAAAAAAAGGATTTCGCTTGGTGTAATAGTCTTCCAGCACGACATGCTGCACAGGATTACGGTTCGAACAGATGAAACGATTTCCATAATCGTCGAAACAGAGTCCAAACTGACCATGCCCCGAGACGGCTCCGTATTCGCCCGTCAGCGGGTTAAATCGAAAGTCGAATCCAGCGAGCGGTAATGGCAGTGCCTTATCGCGCCATTCCGCCTTCGCTGCGACAATGGTTCCACCCCTCAGCCCGTTGGCAACATATATGAAACCATCGGGACCGAACGTCGGGTGATTGGCCCGAAGCTGAGAATTTTCCTGGCTGAACCCCTGAAACCACGTTTCCTTGAAATCGGCCTTTCCATCCCCGTCACGGTCGGCGAAGAAAGTGATCTCACCGGCCAGTGTCACGATGATCCCGTCTTTCCACGGCAAGACTCCCGTGGCGAACAGCAACTCGTCAACAAATACCGTCGCAGTTTCGTAACGGCCGTCATGGTTGTGATCGAACAATCGCTTGATTCGCGATTTAGGTTTTTCCTGACTGCCAGGTTTGGGGCCGTAAGGATAATCTCGCATTTCGACGACCCACATCGAACCGTCCGCGCCGAACGCAATGGCGACAGGGTCGATCACCTCGGGCTCACTCGCGACAAGTTCGACTTTCAGCTCAGGCGATGCCAGCACGAATGCTTTCAAAGCGTCGTCGGTGGAAAGAGGACTTTTGACAACTGCTGGCGGATCTGCTGCGTCCAGAATTTCTGACACGGAAATCAACGCGAGAATTGCTGTAAACGTCGCCTGAATGCCAACAGAAGCTACCAAAGACTGACGGCAGAACATCAATCTGATAAACGACAAAGGCCAGTTCTGAAGCAGAACTTTTCGTTCGCAGCGCATTTCGCCTGAATCTCCCAATGAAAGGCTTTTCTGAACCTTGCATATGATAGGCTGAATTCCCGGCTAATCCCACCAAGCAGGCAAGAAACTGACCGGGCAAAGCTGGTCATATCTTTACCAACCTTTTCCTTCACCGAAGAGAATTTGCCACAGATGAACCAGACGCTGGTACCGCCCGCAACCCAAATTAAGAAGAAGTCGACAAACACGAATTACACAAAACACACGAAATAAATATGGAACACTGGGAAATCGCGAATTTTCTGGTTAGCGAAAATTAGTGCAGATTATTGTTCTAATCCTACTTTTCTTCGTCTTCGGCTCTCTGCAAACTGGGTACACTAGGTGTCGACCTGCTTCACTCCCGGATTGGGTTGAAGGAACCAAATTTCGCCACCGTTACCGAGCAGCCTCATCTTCAACCGATTCAACCGATTTCTCTTTGCTGGTGAGACGCAACTCTTCGCCCTTCATGAGCCGACTGATGTTGCTGCGATGTTGCACGATGATCAATAGTGGGACCAGCAGTGCGAATAATCCCTGGCTCCATGTCGCTTCCGAAAATGGGTTTGGCTTCAAGCGGATCAGCTCAAACGCACCAAAGCCGATTGCAGCGAGCATCGAACTGACCGAAACAAACCGCCAGATGGCAAGCGAACTAAAGAAAGTCACCGCAGCCACCAGCAAACCCCAGGGGCTGAGAATCGCCAGGACTCCGAGTGACGTTGCAACCCCTTTTCCGCCACGAAATCCCAGCCAGCAGGGGAACATATGACCGATGATTGTGGTAACCCCGGCAAGAACCGTGGCGTGTGTCAGCCACGGATTTTCCGATCCGAAAAACTGCTGAGGCAGCAATGCGACCGGCAATAAGCCTTTCAGGGCATCCAGGATCAGGCACAGGATTCCCCATTTCTTACCCAGGACGCGACCGGCATTGGTCGCTCCGATATTACCACTGCCGAGTTGACGAAGGTCGACCCCTTTGACCACCTTGCCGATGAGGAACCCAAATGGAATCGAACCCGCCAGATAACTGAAAAGAGCCAGTAAAATCACGTTGACCAACATAGGACCAGCATCCCGTCACAAACGGACAAAAATGAACAAGAAGAATTGCGAGAGAGTCTGATTAGCAACCGAGAACTTCGCAACGCGAAACGAAAGGCAATTCCGGCGAAGAGCGAAAATTCCTGACGTGAGCCAAATGGAATGACAATCGCAAGGGCTCAGCTTCTTTCAAGCTTGTTTGCTGGGGCGAAATCCCTTCAAGGTTGCGAAACTGGTGCATGCATTCCGAAAGCGGTGCGGTAGAAACAGGACCCTGGTTTAGTGGACCGGTGTACTTAAACCGTGAGGCTTTGGCAAACGGAACAAATCGTTTACGGCGAAGCCCATTCGGGTCGCAAACTCAATGTCAGTCTGTAGGTCAATACCACTTTCATCACTTTGTGAAAGTCATCTTGGAGGAACCGTGCCGACAATTTACAGTTGGCGTCTCTCCCATAACACAATTAGAACTCTGCAGTCGTTTCGGGCAAGCAAATTTCCATGCTGGGTCTACGGTACTGTTGTCGTCTCGCAAATGGTCATCGCAACAATGTGCGCCATTGGACCTGCGCGCCGATTTTCATTCTGACACTGGTTGTCAGTGGCTGCGGGACGACGCGGATGTCGGATACATTGCGGACGGGGACCGAGCAGATCCTGTTGTCGGCAGCGATTGATCGGTCGATCAGCGAAATGGATTTCTCCGTCTTGAATGGCAAGGACGTCTATTTCGACCCCCAATATTTGAAAGGGGTTTCGGACGAAGGGTATATCGTCAGTTCCATTCGACAGCGACTGCTTGCGGAAGGGGTTTTCTTAAAGGCCGCTCGCGACGAAGCGACTTACGTGGTTGAAGCGCGAGCCGGGGCGATTGGAACGAATCGTCAGGACGTGTTGATCGGTATCCCTCAGACAAGCTTACCTGCGGGTGCATTGGCGACGGGAGTTCCGTCGGTGATTCCCGAGATTCCGTTCGCGAAGAAGACACTTCAGAAGGGTGTCGCCAAGATTGCGGTTTTTGCCTACAACCAGACGACGGGGCAGGCGCTATGGCAATCCGGTGCCAGTCCGATCACGGCCGATGCTCGTGACACATGGGTCCTTGGTACTGGCCCTTTCCAACGAGGTTCAGTCTATACCGGCGCCAGTTTTGCGGGTCAGCGAGTCAGTTGGTGGAAGTCATCAGGATCGTCAGCCCCTCGCCCGCCAGCGTCAGGCATTGCCACAAACGTCGCTCAGACTTTCCCGGAAGATCCCAACATCATACCCCCCGAGCCACCAAAAGCGTTGGCCAAAAATCCCAGTGAAAGCAAGGCAACCCCGCCATCGTTTACGCCGGGTGTTGCGCCCAGCCTGCCACAACCAGGTCGAGTTCCGCCAACGACACCGCCAACGTCGACGTCCCCAGCAGCCACATCGGGGTTCACGTCAAATACGTTCAGCATCCACGGCACAACGGATAATACAGGCTCCTCAGGAGGAAACGCCGCCGCAGCAGGCGCTGCGGCTGGGATGATGATGTTCAAGTCACCTCCGAAATAGTTGTTCGTCGGCGTATCTGCTTCAGCGCGCGTCGCCCGACACCGCAGAATGAAGCTGACCGAAGGTCTCCTCGGCATCGGTGACACATCATTTTTTAAAAACGATGTGCCACTGCTGGACGGTCCTACTGCAAGCGGCGCCGAAATACGAAACATGTGTTCGGCAACGGAGATTGCCAGTGAGTCACCACGAAGGACACTAAGAACCTGACGCCGACGTCGCCCGCAAGTCAAATGAAGTGGAAGAGGGCAACCACGAAAAATACGAAAAAACAGTCAACGCGAGCGTCAGCCCCCGGACTCTTTTCTTCACCCAGTCTTCGCAGCATGCGAAGAAATCAAACGTCAATACCACGAAGAGGGTGCGTTGGGATCTGGCGGAAGTCGGCTTCCGGCTGTCGAGTGTCTAGACGGGGTGGTGTAATTACGACGAAGTCCCATAGTACCCGACTCGCTTGAATGAGATTCGGATTGGGATCCAGAAAATCTGGTTGAAAATTCTGCATCGCCGGTCGCAGACGGCACACCGGATGACCTGAGCCAAGTTTGGAAAGGTCTGCCGTAGTTGGATTCCCAACGCGAAGATTTTCTATTCTTATCCCGACGAGTG
>JBAXBD010000144.1:0-11067 GCA_037142165.1 Schlesneria sp.
TTCTGTCCCCTTGGGACACCCGACAATAGCCCACCGTTTCAACGGTGGGTCCGCCAGATCAAACAAACGGCACGAGTCCCGTCAGGGACGACACAAGATTGGGTGAGGACCTCATGAACACCACGGAATTGAAAACGCGTTAATGATTCGTGAAACGATGAAATCGATCGTCGCGTTGAAAATGTGTCGTCCCAAAGGGACTTTTCGCGATCCTCGGTCGCATTAACCCACCGTTGAAACGGTGGGCTATTATCGGCTGTCCCAAGGGGACAAAGAACCCGTTTTGCGTCTCGTTACGTCTTCCACAACATTTCATCGCCAATGAGATTTCTTGCCAGCGGAATTCCATCGTTGCCGAAGGTTCAATCGAGACTCCGGCGGCGGACGGCGATCGTCTCGCCAAGGAACAAGCAGATCTGGCGATGGGGTGGCTGCACAAGGCGGTCGAGGCGGGTTACGACAACGTCGAGCACATGAAGACGGACGCCGACCTCAACGCACTCCGCGAACGGGACGATTTCAAAAAACTGCTTGAGGACCTGACAAAGGCCAAGGAATCGAAAAACGAATAGCCCGTTACGGATCGACGACATCAAAACGCTGGGATCGCCAAAACGCCGATTGGTTAAGGTGAATGGTTTTCTGTCCCCTTGGGACACCCGACAATAGCCCACCGTTTCAACGGTGGGTCCGCCGGACAAACAACACACAAGAGTCCCGTCAGGGACGACACAAGACTGGGTGAGGACCTCATGAACACCACGGAATCGAAAACCCATTAATCATTCGTGAAACGATGACATCGATACCAACGATCGTCGCGTTGATAATGTGTCGTCCCAAAGGGACTTTTCGCGATCGTGGGTCGCAATAACCCACCGTTGAAATGGTGGGCTATTATCGGGTGTCCCAAGGGGACAAAGAACCCGTTGTGAGACTCGTCACTTGGCGGGCAACATTCTCTCGCCAATGCGGATCCGTTGCCGATAACATTCCATTACTCGTGCGCGCAAACCCATCGTAACATTTCCTCGTCGCTCGATGTTCAATCGAGCATCGATTCCTCGTATTCGATCTGATGCTTCTTAAGAATCTGTTTCAACTCGTCTTTAAACGACTTCTTCCGATGATGCTCTGCCTGGTTTTCAATATAGGCCGTCGTCGCGGTAACGCCAGAAATTCCGATGCTGAACGCACCGTATCCCTCTTGCCATTCGAAGTCGCGAAACTCTGGAAATTCATCATGAATCCATTTTGACGAATTCCCTTTAATCAGTTGCACGGCTTTGGCAATGTCGAGCGTCGACGGAAGCGATAACAGAATATGAATGTGGTCGGCGACACCGCCAACCTTCAACGTCCGCATTTTCTTGTGTACTGCGATGCCACCGATGTAGGGCCAAAGCCGTTTTGCGAGTGGTTCGGTGATGAACGGGCAACGCTCCTTCGTCGAAAAGACGACGTGCATGAGGCAACTGACGAACGAATGCATCGTGATTCCTTCCTTTTCGCCACGCCTCGACTCGTGTTAATTTCGTTGGTATGCCCACAGAGTAAACGATTGGCGAAGGTCGTGTATTATGTGGGAGCAAAGATGGCCGTTGATGGTAATCATGCCAAATCGCAGGGCCAATTGATTTAGGACGTTTTTGTGCTCACGATATCGATGTCGCGGCTTGATAGAACCCGATGCGGCGGATTCATGATCGATTGATCGGCGACAAACCGATCATGGCTTTTGTCCCCTTGGGACACACGATAATAGCCCACCGTTTCAACGGTGGGTCCGCCCGACAAACAAACCGAAAGAGTCCTACCACGGACGACACAACGTCGTTTGATTATCGGAAGCAAAAGTTGAGCTTGTAATTAAAGCGCCAGGTAACCTCAGGCGCGATTCCGTCTTTCCGCAGTTTTTGAAGACCGTATTCAGCGATCACGCGTTCGACGCTTCGCGTACTGATCGTGAAGCCCGTTTGGCGAAGTTTCTGGGCGATCACGTCGACGGATGCCTGGGGATCGAGGAAGCGATGCCGGATGATCTTCCGCACGACCTCGTCCGTTCGACGCGATTTGCCTTTGGGGCCACGCAGCTTACTCGACAACCCTGCGGACCCCTCTCGTAAATAGATTTCACGGAGTTGGAAATATCGCTGCTTGGTGTAACCAAACTTCCGGGCCGCTTTCAGTGGTCCAACTTCCTGACACTCCCCTTCCATCAACATCACTAATTTCCGAGTGACTTCGTCATCGTCTGCAATGGGTAGTGAGCCAGACGTTCCAACCAGCCGATTTTGTTTGGGATCAAAGTGCTTCGATAACCTCCTGTCAGGGCACACGAAAAACGTCATGTTCCCGTTCAGGATAGTTGGAAATTCGGAAAAGAGTCAAATAATTAATGGCGGATTATTATGCTGCACACGGCACACAGAATGTGTCGTCCCGATGGGACTTTCTGTAATGGTCCGTCTCACTAACCCACCGTTGAAACGGTGGGCTATTGTCGGGTGTCCCAAGGGGACAAACAAGATGTCACAATCCCTGCTAAACTCGGGCGCGCCGTAGAACACGCAGGTCTGCCCGCCCATAAGCAGGTGCCTCACCCCTTGGGAGGTAAGCGTCGAAAGGACTTTGAGGATCGGGTTCGGGATCTTCGATCTATCAACGACATCACCGTTTCGGCCACTTGAGATGCCGATGCAGAAATTCGAAGGTGGCCTGGCCGTTGATCGTGTGTGGACCGTTGAAGAATTCGATCTCGGTTTTGTCACCGATGCCCAGTTTCGCGTAGTGTCGTCGGACCTTGGCGTATTCCCAGGCGACCCATTCGTCGATCCCCACTCCGTCGTCGTGACCTCGTTCGACCATGAATGGTCGTGGCGTCATCAGTATCGACAGTTCTGCGTAATTCGCGACGTGGCCCATGTTCCATTCGAAGATTTCGTATTCGGGCGTAAAGACATAGGTAAATGGGTATTCGGTGCTGGCATTTTTTGCGACCCATTCGTTGAAGTCGGCGGAGCAGATCGATAGGCAATAACCTGGCTGGCCTTCACGCGGAGGCAACATCGGGGGGACTCGAACTGCGGTCTTGCCACCGTAGGACAGCCCGTAAAAACCGATTCGGTCAGCATCGACGTTTGGTAGCGTCGCTAGCCATTTTAAGGTCACCTGATGTTGGGGAATGATGTAGCTGAACAATGACCGGCCCAATGGATTGGATTTGCGTTGTAACGTACGGAAACGGTCTTGACCGCGATACGGATTCTGTGGTGCATAGGTGATAAAACCCCGTCGGGCGAGTTCTGCCGCGAAGCTCTTGTAATACTTATGACCATCGGACTCAGGTCCGCTGATGGTGTCCATCGGAACCCCTTCCAGGCCATGCTGACAGACGACCACAGGTCGCTTTTCACCTGGTTTCATCCCGGTGGGAAGCAAGAGGATTCCCGCCGCAATCACGTCCGGGTACGTATCGAGAACAACTTCATACGCGGTGAAATCTTTATCGTCGATAATCGTTCGCGTGCGAGGATTTAAAGGAATGCTGGGGTCGGGCAGTTTTCCGATCAGTTCCTGATAAACGTACTCGCGTAGCTTATCGGCGGACGCGACCCATTTTTCGACCGACGATCGATCGGCCTGGGCAAACAATTTGTCACGAGTTTTATACGAGTTACGCAAGAGTTTTTGTGTGAACTCGACAGCTTCTTCCACCTGCCGCTTCTGGACTTGTTTTTGGTCGACTTTGGGAATCGATGATTCTGGCAATTCCCGTCTTTTCGCGAGCGGCGGAATATCGTACCAATCCGGAAACTCGGAAAGTCTTGCGAAAAAACTCATCGATGAACCACTCAAAGCGCTCCCGTGGCCATCGGTTCCGTTCGAAATCAGTTGGATGCGCCGTCCTTCATTAATCTTCTGATAAATCGACTTCGCGCGAAGAAATTCGGAATTGACGACGGCCAGGTCAGCCGTCTTGATCTGGCCGGGCGCAGCACCACCGCGTCGGCCGGGCTTTACAGGCAATGGGCCATCTGTTTCTGGAACGGCACAGGCTTCAATAACCAGTGGACGAGGAGCGATCATCCCCGCGATTTCGGCATCGCCAAATTCCGTCAGCAGCCGCCAGATGTTGCGGTCAATCGGTTCCTGCCAGACCCCTTCGCGTGGCTGGAAATAACCGCTGACCATCACCGAAGTAAGTCGCGTATCAAGTGCCGCGCTGTACAGGGCAATCTGTCCTCCGTCGCCAACTCCAATAATCGATATCGATCGGTTGGTCTTCTCAGCGGAATTCAGATCAGTGAACAGATCAACGGCAGCAAGTATTTTTTGCACTTCATAACCGATGACATGTCGACCCATTTCGAATGCCGAACGGTAGACCCATTCTCGATTCGATTGATTCGTCATGACGACTTCCGTGTTTCCGGCAAAATCATCGTCACGACTGATCAGTGTCGGAATGAGAACCAGGTATCCGTTTTCGACTAACAGCCAGATCGAGTTTTTTCCATCAACCGAAGCTTGCAGCAGATCAAGCGGTGACCAGCGTGAATCCGGGACAACGATGACAACCCCTTTGTGCTTCTCGGGCGCAATCACCAATCCTTCAGCGGTCATGCCAGGCAACACCGGCCAGCGGTTGAATTGAATCTCAATACTCGAACGGTCCTTAGCTAGCGGAATCTCGAATTGAATCTGTTCCACACGTTTGTCGACGGCACCGATGATCGTCCGGAACTTCTCACGATAAGGTGCAAGACTCTTTTGATACGCTTCGGGGCTGCTGACATCGCGATTCCATTTCGACTCGCGTTGTTCGCGGGCTGATGCGATCTCTTTCAGGCAGAACCGATCGATCCCTTCGACCATCAATATGTCGAGCGGTTTGTCAGCAACCAGCGGCTGTGTCCCTGGTAATGTTTTCGGAGTTTCCTGCGCCACCGCAGCCAATGCGGAAAAGAAAATTGTCACGATGACGGTCAGGACGCGCATAACGGGCTCCAGAGTTTCTTCGGTGAACAAGCAGTATTCGTCTTTGAAGTTCGACGCCACACCTCGCATCAGCCAACTATGATGTTTGATGAGCGGATTTGGCAAGCGATTGGGTTGAGAGTTAAAAACTTCTGCGGTCGAAATTGGCCGGACGAGTCGCTTCATTGATGAAAATCGAAGTCAATATTAGCTGCGAGTCGAATGAAGTAGGACTGCTGTTGCAGAGGGGGTCGGGCGTTCAAATTTCAAAATTGGCCGATCCGAGGTCTCGATCAATGAATCGTCCCGCACGGCCAATTTTGAAATTTGAACACCCGACCCCAAATTCGACGGCTCACTTGCGGAAGTATTCTTTCGACATTCTAATGATAATACGAATGTTGTATCGATTTCGTTTTGCACCGTGATCAGGATCTTCCGATGAAACGCCGGGCTTTTACGTTGATAGAACTTCTGGTTGTGATTGCCATCATCGCCATTTTGATCGCGCTCCTGTTGCCAGCCGTGCAGCAGGCCCGAGAAGCGGCTCGAAGGACTCAGTGCCGGAATAATCTCAAGCAGTTGGGTTTGGCGCTGCACAACTACGAAAGTTCGCTCCAAACGTTCCCGCCGAATCTCGTTCCTGGAGGAAACTACAACTACAGCGGCGGAAACTGGGGTGTGCTGGCCTATCTCAGCCCGTACCTTGATCAAACGCCAATTTACAACCTGATGAATCTGAACGCGCCGACGTATGCAGCGACTTCACCGTACAATATCGCAGATCCGAATAACGCACTGGCTGCGAGTTACGTCATCCCGATGTTTCTCTGTCCGAGTGACAAGGCGAGGTCTCTTGGTGGCGATTACGGCGTCGCGTCATTAGGCCCTTCAAACTATTGTGCGAATCAGGGTTCTGGGACGAACGTCCTTACCGGGGGAACGATCAATGGCTCACCTTACAATGCCGATGGAGTGATGTTTGCGAACTCGAAAATTCGAATCGCCGACATCACCGATGGAACCAGCAATACGGCCTGTATGTCCGAAAGCGTCTTGGGCGACGGTCCTCGCAGTGCCTCGGGCAGTACACCACCCGCCTCTGCACAATTGGTTTACGCCTACAATACGAATTACGCAAACGTCGACGATGCCTCTTGTGCATCACCCACGAAATGGAATGTTCAAGACCTGCGGCAGTTCCTGTGGTATTCCGGCGAAATCCGCAATACGGCCTACAACCACTACTACAACCCCAACGATACGCGATGGGATTGCATCACGAATGCATTCTCATTGGGATACACCGCTGTCGGTTGGAAGGCAGCCCGAAGCCTGCATGTTGGCGGAGTTCATTTGCTGATGTGCGATGGATCCGTCAGGTTTGTCAGCAACAATATCGACAACACACTCTGGCGATCGTTAGCAACTCGAGCCGGTGGGGAAGTCATCAGTAACTTCTGATTGGCAAACAATCCCACTCCGCAGCATTCTTACTTGTTTAAAAAAGCAAAGGGTGTTTGATGACCGCTCTAGTCGACAGCGACGAACAGATTTCGGCCGACTTTCTCCATTCGTATCACTCTGATGGCTTCATCGTTCTACGAAACGTATTTGACACCGATGAAATTCGGTGTCTGTTGCACGAGTCGGACCGGTTGTTGACGGAATGCCGAGACTTGATCAGTCCCGGCAATCTTCGCTGTCGATACATGCCTCATCATGAAACGGGCGAACCGTTATTCGAAGTCTTCGATCCCGTCAACGATATTTCACCGATTTGCCACCGATTCTGTAACGATCCTCGCATCGTTTCTGTGATTGAAACGTTGTACGGCGAACCTGCCTGCCTTTTCAAAGAGAAGCTGATTTTTAAGCCGCCGGGTGCGCTCGGTTACAAATTGCACCAGGATATTCCGCTCGCCTGGAAAGGATTTCCAAGAACGTTTCTGACGGTCCTGATCCCCATCGATCCGAGTTCTGAAGAGAACGGCTGTACGGAAGTGTTTTCAGGTTACCACAACGACTTCCTTTCAAACGATGGGGCCGTCTACATGCTGCCGGATGACGTCGTTGATGCAACGAGGCGAACTCCGTTGGTGCTGAAGCCAGGTGATATTGCACTCTTTCATGGGCTGACACCGCATCGTTCAGCCCCGAACCGTTCGAACCAGATGCGTCGGGTTTTTTACGTCAGCTATAACGCCCAGTCGGATGGGGGTGATCAACGCGATGCTCATTATGCCGAGTTTCGCGAGCGGATGCGCCAGCATCGACAAACTACGACCTCTGAACCGGTCTTTTTTAAGTAATCTACTAATACCAGATTCTTTTGATTTTGAGTTTCGACGTGTCACAAGATTCCACTCTGTTCCGCTCGCCCGCTTACGGATGGGTGATCGTTGTGCTCGCGGCGCTCGCGATGGTCGCGACGCTGCCCGGTCGAACTCATGGGCTGGGGATGATCACCGAGCGATTACTGGAGGACTCGACTCTTCAGATCGATCGGCAGACGTTTGGTGAAATCAATTTCTGGGCCACTCTGATTGGGGCGCTGTTTTGTATTCCTGCCGGGTGGATGCTGGACCGATGGGGAATTCGTGCCACGCTGTCGATCGTCGTCGCACTACTGGGGTTTGTCGTAATCGGCATGACGAGTGCCGTCGGTGCAACGGCGTTTGCAATCCTGATTACTTTGACACGCGGATTGGGTCAAAGTGCCCTCTCAGTTGTCAGTATATCGATGACGGGTAAATGGTTTCGATCCCGATTGCCGCTCGCCACCGGGCTGTATTCGATTCTGGTCTCCGTGGGATTTACGGTGGCGTTTCTCTGGGGAAGAAGCCAACGGGATCTGCCCTGGCGAACTCAGTGGCAGGGTCTGGGAACGTTTCTCCTTTTCGGGCTGACGCCGCTGTTTTTACTACTGGTTCGATCAGCTCCAGATACACCAAAGTTCGCTTCAGAAGAGGCATCCAATCAACGTCTCTCGGAGCAATCCGATTACTCCGTGAATGAAGCTCTCGCTACTCCGGCATTCTGGCTGTTTGGGTTTGCGACGTCATTGTACGGACTGGTTTCGGCCGGGGTTTCACTGTTCAACGAATCGTTGTTGCTGGAGCGTGGGTTTGAGAAAACTGCATTCTATGACCTGGGAATGATGACGACGGGGATCGGTCTGGCAAGTAATCTTCTGACGGGATTGATGGCAACACGGATCAGAATTACGGTCCTGGCTTCGCTGGCAATGAGCCTGCTTTCGGCGGCATTGTTGGGGTTGCCATTTGTCAGCACGTATCCGGCACTGGTAACGTACGCGGTCGCAATGGGTTGTGCGGGCGGGATGGTGACTGTGCTTTTCTTTACGATCTGGGCACAACTTTTTGGACGCACTCATCTCGGTCGAATCCAGGGAATTGCTCAGATGATGACTGTATTTGCTTCGGCTGTGGGGCCGCGAGTCTTAGCCGACGTGAAAACGCGGACCGGCTCGTATTTGCCCGCAATTGTTTGTCTGGGAATGATCGCTCTTATCGTTGCCGTCGCGATTTCAATCGTTCCATTACCAAAAAAAGAGAATGAACAAACGAGTAATCCGGTGCCGGAACCGGCTCTCGGTTCCTGAAATTCCGCAACAGAATCAGCTCATCATTAGTTACTGGAAAGATTATCCATGCTTAAGTTTCATCTCTCGCTGAACGTTTCAGACCTTCCCAAAACCGTTGCGTTTCTGGAACAAGTTCTCGGGGTTCCCGCCGCCAAGCAGCGTGCCGATTACGCGAAATTTGAACTGGATTTACCTCCACTCGTTCTCTCGCTTGAACCTCGACCTCCGTCAACTTACGGATCGCTCAATCACGTCGGTTTTCGCTTTTCCGATTCGCAGGCACTGGTCGAAGCCCAAGTCCGACTGGAAAAGGCAGGGGTTTCAACGCAACGCGAGGAAGGTGTTGAATGTTGTTACTCCAAACAAACGAAGTTCTGGGTTCACGATCTGGACCAGCGATTGTGGGAGTTCTACACACTGGACGAGGATATTGATCACCGGGGAGAAGGGCAGTCGTTGGAAAAGATGGTTGGCCTCGATGCCGCGGCGTTGATCACTCGTCAGCATCAGCCCATTGTCTGGGAACATCGGATGTACGATGCTTTCAAACCATCCGTATCGGAATGTGACGAAGTCCGTTTACGTGGTTCATTCAATGTTCCCGTTTCGAACGACGAGGTTCGATCTCAACTTGCTCAGGCATTTGATATTCTGCGACCTGGTGGTCAAATCATGGTCCACGTTTTAACGTCGGAAGAACCAATCTCGGGAGAACCGCAGCTTCCAGGGCCCGCCGCCCACCTTAAGCATATTCCCGTTCGAACGGAGCTTCTGGCCGCGCTGGAAGCAGCCGGGTTTGTCGACCTGCAACTGACAACGTTCCGTTCTGGTGCCTGTTTTCAGCACGAAGGAATTCCACTGCGTGAAACTCAAATCATTGGCAAACGCCCAGTTGAGGTGACTACAGAAGTCTGTACCGTGGTCTTCAAAGGTCCTTTCCTCACCGTCACCGACGATCAAGGGAACGAATGGCGGCGAGGGGAAACCGTGAACATCCCTCGCGGCAGGTGGGAGGAATTGCAACAGACCGCTGCTGCGGATTTGTTTGTCATGCTGCCGGAAACGGCGAGCGTCAGTCATTGTGGGGTCTGACGCGTTTGCTGATCAATCGGTTGGCGTTTATCATCTGGAGGTGGGTGGTAGAGATTTAAATATTCCAAATTCGTCAACCGATCGGTTCGTTGCTTGGAAAACGATAACTTCCAATCGAAAACCTGTGCTGATCAATTGAAGGCCCTCAGCGAACCAATTCGCTTGAGGATCGTGGATGTGCTGCGCCATGGCGAAATGACGGTTGGGGATATTTCTGAGTTTTTAGAGACGGAACTCGTCACCGTTTCGCACCACCTGAAGATCCTGAGGCATGCTGGCCTGATCGAAGTGGAGCGGGACGGACGTTTTATGATCTATCGCCTGCGCAAAGATCTGCTGCAGAAAGTGGCTCGGACCAGCCAGGAATTTCTGAACCTTGGATGCTGCCGGATTGAAGTCCCCAAGACTGAGTCCGAGTGATTGCGATTGAAGAAGGCGCACGGGCTAAAGTCCATTCTACGACTGAGTCAGTCGTCTCGCGAACCGTTCAGCAGACCGGCTCGAAATAGATAGTACAGCAGTACCGACAAGGAACTGATCGCCGCTGCGACATACGTCAGTGCGGCTGCGTTGAGAACACTGTCGATCCCCGCGCGTTCTTCTTGCTGGATGATCCCCGCTTCGACGACGAGCCGTTTTGCTCGGGCCGAGGCGTCGAATTCCACTGGTAGAGTTACGATCTGAAACAGCAGAACCAGTGAGAAGATCGCCGCACCCAGTACCACGACCAACGGGTGCAGAAACAGTCCCACCCCCATCACGATGTAGCCGATCGAAGAACCAATCCCCGCAGCGGGAACCAATGCCGAACGAAGCCAGAGCGGTGCATACCCATGAGCATGCTGTAGCGCATGTCCCGCTTCGTGGGTGGCAACCCCGACTGATGCCACGGATCGACCAAAAAAAACATCGTGAGACAGCGCCAAATGCCGAGATACGGGGTCGTAGTGGTCGGATAGATATCCGTCCGTCTCGACAATCTCCACATCGGTCAAGCCGGCATCGTCCAACAGGTGTCGAGCCGCTTCGGCACCGGACATGCCACGCATCGTCCCTACTTTTGAATAGTGGTCGAACGCTGTACGAACCCGGTAACTGGCCCACAGCGAAAGAAGCAGCCCAGGTGCTGCAAACAACAGGTAAATGGGGTCAAACATCATCGTCGTAAACCTGAAAAATCCTTTGAATTCGTGAAATCGAGCCTCAATGAACGATAACGATGCGAACGGGCCGGCGGATCACAAAGATTCTGAAGAGGGGGTCGGGCGTTCAAATTTCAAAATGGGCCTGAAGGAAAACCTTCCCGATGGAAGTCGCGTGAACGGCCAATTTTGAAATTTGAACACCCGACCCCAAATTGAAACAATCGACTTTGTTTATTTCAAATG
>JBAXBD010000145.1:0-11061 GCA_037142165.1 Schlesneria sp.
GCTGGTGGCGATCCTGCACACCCACCACCACAGCGACCACATCGGCGGCACCGCGGAACTCCTGCGCCGCTGGCCCCAGGCCGCGGTGATCGCCAGCGCCGACGATCGGCAGCGCATCCCGCTGCAGACCTGCGGCGTTGCCGGCGGTGAGCGGTTCAGCCTGCTGGGCCGCCCGGTGCATGTGCTGGCCGTGCCAGGCCACACCCGCCACCACATCGCCTTCTATCTGCCGCCCTGGGGGAAGGCAGGGGATGACGGCGACCAAGGCCCGCCCGGCGATCCGCGGGATGCCACGCCGCAACTGATCGCCCCGGAACCGGCCGCTCCAGCCGCTGCCGGTGCCGCCAAACCCTCGCCTTTAGATATGATCCGCAAACAGCAGGCAGCAAAGGCTGCTGCTGCTGCTGCGCCGGTCGAGACTGCGTCCACTGCGCCTGCAGCAGTCGCTCCAACAGAAGTTGTCGCCCCGCAGACCGCCCCCGCTGCAGCGCCACCAGTTGTCGCACCCAAGCCGATTCCGACCACTGGTCCCGATGGCAAGCCGCTGTCCAAGCTTGATCAGATTCGCATGCAAGGCGCGGCGAAGAAGTAAATCCTTTTCCCAACTCGCTGGCTAGATCGACTTCATGAGTTTCACTCAGCGGCAGAGTCAGGAACATTTCCTGCGTGCCCAAAAATCAATTCCGGGCGGAGTCAATAGCCCTGCCCGTGCGTTTGGTGCGGTTGGCGGATCGCCTGTAGTCATGGATCGCGCTGACGGAGCGTATCTGTTCGATATCGATGGCAACCGGTATATCGACTATATCGGTTCCTGGGGTCCTCATATTCTCGGGCATCGACATCCCGCTGTGATTGATGCAATTCTTGCAGCGCTCGGCAAGGGAACAAGTTTTGGTGCCCCCTGTGAATTGGAAACCGAACTCGCAGAGCTTGTGATTGATGCGGTTCCGTCAATCGAACGTGTTCGAATGGTGAATTCGGGGACCGAAGCAACGATGAGTGCCATTCGCGTGGCACGAGGTTTCACCGGTCGAAACGTACTGGTTAAGTTCGCCGGTTGTTATCACGGGCACGTCGATAGCCTGCTGGTCAAAGCTGGCAGTGGAGCTTTGACATTAGGGACACCTTCCAGTCCAGGTGTTCCACCAGGATGTACCGCCGATACGATCGTACTCGAATACAACGATCCGCAAGGACTTGAAGAGGCTTTCGCTGCAAGGGGTGCTGAGATCGCCGCAGTCATTTTGGAACCTGTCGTTGGAAATATGGGAGTTGTCGTTCCGACGCCAGAGTTTTTAGCCGCGCTGCAGAACGTCTGTCACAAGCATGGATCACTGCTGATTTTCGATGAAGTGATGACGGGGTTCCGCGTTGCTTACGGCGGTGCGCAGTCTCGTTTTGGAATCCGCCCCGATCTGACCACGCTGGGAAAGATCATCGGCGGAGGCTTGCCCGTCGGCGCATACGGTGGTCGCGCAGAGATCATGAATGTTGTCTCACCTGTTGGTCCGGTTTATCAGGCAGGAACGCTTTCCGGTAATCCTGTCGCGATGGCCAGTGGAATCGCCACACTCAAAAGGCTGAAAGAATCGAACCCGTATCCACAGTTGGAATCGACGACAAGATCGTTGGTTGCGGGGCTTTCGAAATTGGCGACAGACGCTGGAATTCCTCACACGATTCCGCATGTCGGAAGTATGTTTACATTTTTCTTTAACCCATCCGTGGTGACAAACCTGGAAATCGCGTCGAAGAGCGACACGAAAGCGTTTGGGCGTTACTTCCATGCCATGCTGGAACGAGGCGTGTACCTGGCATGCAGTCAGTTTGAAGCCAATTTCGTTTCTGCGGCGCACACGGACGATGATCTCAAAGTCACGCTGGGTGCTGCCGAGCAGGCCTTGAGAATCGTCAGAGCGGCATGAGGCATGTTAATTTTCGAAAGAGCCGCCAAGCTGATATGTTCGTGACCGTAAGTTTTGTGGCCGCAGTCTGGCTTGTGTCATGTCGGTGACAGAATCAAAATTGATCACACAAGTATTGCGAGAAATTCTGGTCGGTTACTTGATATGTGACAATTCGCATAACTGGGGGCTCGTTATGGCTCGTAACTCTTCGATTTTGTGCGTAAGTCTCATCGTCATCTTTGGTCGCGGTCTTGTTGCATCCGAACCGACAAATGTTGATTTCAACCGCGATATCCGTCCCATTCTTTCTGACAATTGTTTTGTATGTCACGGTCCCGATGAAGCAAACCGCAAGGGTGGATTACGGCTCGACAGACGCGAAGCAGCCATTGTCCCTGCGGAATCGGGCGAGGTCGCAATCGTTCCTGGGCAACCTGCACTCAGCCATTTATTGAGTCGCGTTCTCAGTACTGATCCAGATCGCATGATGCCACCCCCATCGTCCAAGAAGGGTTCTCTCTCGAAGGCCCAGGCCGAGATGCTGACTCGCTGGATTACTCAAGGGGCCGAATACACATCGCACTGGGCGTTTAAAGCACCCGTTCGGCCGCCATTGCCCAATCTTTCTGGGAATGAATCAAGTTGGGTCAGGAACCCGATTGATGCGTTCATTATTGCCAAACTCAAAACAGAAGGGTTGTCACCCTCAAGCCCGGCAGACCGTATTACGTGGCTGAGACGGCTGAGTTTGGATGTTGTCGGTCTCCCTCCGTCGATTTCGGATGTCGATGCTTACGCTGCCGATAAAAGTCCCGATGCTGACTTCAAGCAGATTGAGCGTCTTTTGAAGTCACCTCATTATGGCGAGAGGTGGGGGCGACACTGGCTTGACGCAGCCCGTTATGCAGACTCCGACGGATTTGAAAAGGATAAGTCGCGACAAGTCTGGTTCTATCGTGACTGGGTCGTGGATGCCCTTAATCGAGACTTGCCTTACGATCAATTTATTATTGAACAAATTGCAGGAGATCTGCTTCCCAATCCGGCTCAAGACCAGATCGTGGCGACGGGATTCCTGAGGAATTCGATGTTGAACGAAGAGGGGGGCGTTGATCCTGAACAGTTCCGCATGGATGCGATGTTTGACCGGATGGATGCGATCGGTAAAAGCATTCTGGGGCTGACAATTCAGTGTACTCAATGCCATTCGCACAAGTACGATCCGATGACGCACGAAGAGTACTACCGGCTCTTTGCGTTCCTTAATAACGATCATGAAGAACAGCGGGTTGTTTATACGAGAGAAGAACTCGTTAAAATCGCGGGATTGAAGGGGCAAATGGCCGAAATCGAACGGCAACTCAAACAGCAAACCCCCGACTGGCAAGACCGCCTTGATGCATGGGAAGCGGCCACGCTGGAGAACGAATCTTCTTCTAGCACGTCTCAAGGGAATGAGGCTGAAAAATCGCGTTGGACGACATTGAGTCTTGTCAATACGGGGGATAACGGCCAGCGATATTTCGATATGGGTGACGGATCAATCCTCGCTCAGGGGTACGCACCGACCAAGTACTCGACGACGTTAAGAGGGACGACGAATCTGACCGGGTTGACAGCTTTCCGTTTGGAACTGCTGAATGATCCTAATCTTCCGTGTGGTGGTCCAGGGAGGTCGTTTATGGGGACTTCGGCCCTGACCGAAATTTCGGTCGAAGCGGTGGAGTCCAGTCATCCCGAAAACAAGCGGGCAATCAAATTCGTTCGTGCAACAGCCGACTATGGAAATCCCGAGCGCGAACTGGAAATGAATTTCTATGACAAATCCAACAAGCGTCGAGTCACGGGACCCGTTGATTTTGCGATTGATGGTAATGACGATACCGCTTGGGGGATCGATGCCGGACCTGGCCGCCGGAATGTCCCTCGAAACGCGGTCTTTGTCGCCGATCAGCCGTTCGGGTATGAAGGTGGAACTACGCTGAACATTGCTCTCAAGCAGAATCACGGAGGTTGGAACAGCGACGATCACATGAACAACAACCTCGGACGATTTCGGCTTTCCGTGACAACGGCCGTCAAGGCGGAAGCGGATCGAGTCCCGAAAGCGGTTCGCGAAGTGCTCGACATCCCACGTGCGAAGCGGACCACAGAGCAGACGGCGTCAGTGTTTTCTTTCTGGCGGACAACCGTTCCTGAATTTCAATCGGCAAACGATCAAATCGAAGCACTATGGCGGGAATGGCCAGTCTGATCGACCACCTTGACGTTGCAGCATCGACAGGTGCCTCGCGAAACGAGGGTCTTGAAGAGGGGTGATTTCCTGAAGCCAGAAAAGCCCGTTGCGGCAGGTGTTCCCGCATTCCTGCATCCGCTGCAAAATGAAGACAAGCCGCAAGACATGAACCGGCTGACTCTGGCAAAATGGCTGGTTGATCGACGCAGTCCGACGACAGCGCGTGTCATCGTTAACCGCATCTGGCAGGCTTACTTTGGAACGGGTCTTGTCGGTACCCCAGAAGATCTTGGTACTCAGAGCGAAATTCCGAGTCATCCCGAATTACTCGATTGGCTCGCCGTCGAATTGATGGAACCGACTTTGACGCTTCCGGGTGAAACCACGCGAAAACCATGGAGTCTCAAGCATTTGCATCGATTAATTCTGGGGAGTTCACTTTATCATCAGGCGAGTCAAATCACGCCAGAATTATTTGAGCGAGACCAGTTTAATCGATTGCTTGCGAGGGGGCCGCGGATTCGAGTTGAAGGTGAGGTCGTACGCGACATCGCGCTCAGTGCCAGCGGGTTGTTAAATGAGAAGCTTGGCGGCCCTAGTGTGTTTACGCCGGCACCAGCGTTTCTGTTTTTACCTCCCGCCAGCTACGGCCCTTTTACGTGGACCGATGCGACGGGGCCTGATCGGTACCGGCGCGGGTTGTATACATTCAGACGCCGATCCACGCCGTACCCGATGTTGACAAATTTTGATGTTCCGAATGCCGATTTTTCATGCGTCAGACGTCCACGATCAAATACTCCGCTTCAGGCTCTGACGACGCTCAATGAAACTCTGTTTATGGAAGCGGCTCGTGGTCTGGCGCTGTTGACGCTAAAAGAAGGAGGGACGGATGAGGATGCTCGATTAACGTTTGCATTTCGAAGGTGTGTCTCGCGTCCCCCTTTGCAAGCGGAACATCGTGTCTTGAGCAAAGTGCTCGTGCAGCAAAAGGTTCGATTCCAGGCGAACGTTGCCACCCCGTGGGATCTTGCAGCCAACGACCCCGAGCATCCTCCCGAGCTTCCCTCAGGGACATCGGTGGCAGATGCCGCCGCATGGACCGTTGTCAGTAGAATTCTATTGAATCTTGATGAAACGATGACAAAAGAATAGCCGCCAGGGCAATTCTTTAACCCCAGAAGGATATGGCGGTTGAGCCGCAGATTAATGGAGACCAGTGTAGACGATGTTGGAACGAGTTGCGGCGGTGTCGATTATTATTGGAACGGTCCTGGGTGTGATCGGACTTTGTTGGATGTTTATTCGTCTGATGGAAGTCTGGCTGCGAAAGATGCCATGGAGGCGTTTGAAGGCACCCGCGTTGCTGATCGTACTCTCGTTACTGATGACGGGGTTGCCAATTGTGATCAATTCGGCGCTGACTCGGGTGATCAGCCTGGGGCCTTTGGAAAAAATCGTAGCGGGAGAAAGGCATATCACATTGACGGGTTGGGATCGTCAGGACTACTCCGTCATTGCGAACCGGACGGATACCATGGTTTTGCAAATGGCCAATTCTGACGTCAATGATGAAACTCTCAGGTATCTTGCCGGCCTGAAACAATTGCGAGAACTGGATTTGAACAATACTCAAGTCACAGATGCAGGGCTCAAGGAACTTGCGGAATTGCCGAAATTACGTGATTTGCGACTTGCTCGGACCAAGATCACTGACGATGGATTCCGCCAGTATCTGTTGGGTAAGGAAAGTTTGATGAATCTCGATTTGACTGGAACAAGTGTCGCATCAAAAACGGTCAGAGAATGGAAGTCTGCGAATTCCGAGCGTAAGGCACTAAAATAACAGCGGAACTCAATTCATCATCCCTTTCTGTTTGGCATCAAATTCAAAAAATCCTTTTTGTCTGGATCAGTTTCTGACATTCTGATAAAAATTTGTAGAATTCCGCGTTACTTTTTCGAATTTGCTCGCAAATGATGCTGAGAGAATCGCTATAGTTTCTCGAGTTACTGCGGTGCAGAAAGCAACGAAGGTTGCGATGCAAATTTGACAAAATCGGTCATCCTGTTTTTTCACAGGAACTTTGGAAAGTCGTGATCGTCGAAATCCTTTTTTACGTTGATGAGGAGCGGGTGGTTTAAAAAGCCAAGACGCTTACGAGAGGATCGACATATGCCCATTACGCTTGCAGTCCACGGACGACCGCCGATTACGGTTGGTGCAGACGAGATTTCGCTTGGCAGTGACCCAAGCTGCGAAGTGTCATTTTCTGACATCGACGAAATCAAGCCCAACCATGCGGTCATTCGTGAAATCGGTGGGAAATGGCTCATCGAAGCGTGTGAGGCTGATTCTTTGATCGTCGGCAACGCGAAGCCCGCTCGTCTCCATTATTTAAAGCCTGGAGACGTGATTCGACTGACAGAAAACAGTCCGCCAGTAACATTCGAACCAATTGAAGAATTTCTACCGGTGTCTGATGGTCCCGACGCAGGGGCAATGAGTTTGCTTCTTGACGATGACGATTCCCTGTCGTCAGGATCAATGCGAAGACCTCGGAAACCATCTTCCGGGACGATTCCAGCGACAGGAACTGCTTCGAAGGGACAATCTGGAACTGGTAAACCTCCGTCATCCGGGACGATTCCGGCGACGAAGCCGCCATCATCTTCAACGTTGCGCTCGGTGAAAACACCGGCGGAAGGAGTTTCATCGACCAAGCGATCGGACGGAAAAAACACGTCTTCCAGTGCGAAGCGACCTGGCAGTAGTGGCCAGATTCCAGCACGTAAGCCGACTGAAGACGAATTCGAAGCCAATCTGCCGACATTGCAACGAACATCGTCCTGGGATGACCTGCCGGAAGCCCCTCGCCGCCGTCGCTCGAGTGATAAAGACGAAATGAAATGGATCATGATGATCGTCGGGCGGGCCGTGGCAGGCGGTTTAGCCGTGTTGTTTGCTTGGCTGATTCTGAGTTTCCTTTGGAAGTCATTAAGTCAACCGGGTCAGAATCTGCCAAGCGCCATCAATAATCCGCAGATTCAGGAAACACCAGTTCCTGGCGTTGCTTCCGTTCCGTCAAATATTCAGACGCAACCGGCAATTAAACGTGCGCCAGTTGAAAAGGCTCCGCCGGTAAAAGTGCCGTCGGAAGACGAGAAGTCTGTCGAAATAGCACAAGGTGAAATGACGGAGACCGATCCTGACACCGATGATTCCATGGAGAAAGATTCCGATCCTTCCATGCCATCCGCCATGGAAAAGCCCAGTTCAAACGGTGATTCCGATGATGTTTCGATGTCCCCTCTGCTACAGGCGACAGTCGAAAGTCTTTATGCCATCGTGCTTAAGGAACCGGATGGAGATGGACAATGTCAAATCGGGACAGCCTGGGCAGTGACGGACCGCCACTTAGTCACATCTGCGTCCGTTGCAACAGCGATTGAAAAATCCCGCAAGCAAAAACGAACCGCCGTCGCTGTTCATCCGACGTCGATGCAAGAGTTTCCGATCAAGAATATTCGAATGCATATTAACTACAGGCAGGCGACCGAAGCTGCAAAAGAAGCGGCAGAGCTTTCGCTCGATAAGAAGCTCGATGCCGCACAAAAAATGCAGGTGCGTTACAACATTGCTGTCGTTGATGTGAGCGCGGCCGACCCACTTGAAGCCCCATTATCGCTATTTACGCGATCGCTCAAAAATACCAAAGAGACTTCATTTGCTATGGTGGGATATCCCTTTGAAAACGATGACGATGAATCGGTTAATTCCCTGACCTACAAGTCGGACGCAGTTGGACCACCGAAAGAGCGGCATTCCAAAAAACTGGCAGCCAAAATGGGAACGATGCCCAAGAACAGCAAGGAATTGGGAGTTTCAGTTCAATTTGGTTCGTCGGAGAGTGACTGGTCTGGATCTCCAATATTGAATAAAGATCACAAAGTGATCGGGATTTACGGTGAGGTATCGCAGCCAAAAGGAGCGAATGGAAAGCGTCCCGCAAGAGAGCGTGGAGTCGTTTCGATCCATCACTTAAATGAAATTGCTCCGGAAATTAATCTGCTGAAGCGAATGAATGACGACTGAAATTCGTGCTAAGTAATCACTTTTCTACTGATTTCCGGTATCAACCAGCAACGATTGACCGCAGTGACACTCAATCGCAGGTTCGATCTGCTGCGAATGGTTCATTCGTTGAATTCTGTCGATTCGTGCCGGCCCGCATTTTTGACAGTCAAAAAACCGGGCCGCATCCCAAACATCCATGAAAACGCGAGTTGTTGGACTCGTGGTTTGAACGTATTTGAGACCTTGTTCCAGGATACGTTCCATACTTTGAATTCGTGGTGGCGAAAATTTGCCATCGGCCTCAAGCCGCTCCATCAATCCATTTCCTGATCGAGTCGGGATCATACTGATACAGCCGACTCCAATTTCTACGGCATGTTTTATTGATCGAAACGCCCAGTCGATCCCCGATTCTTCGTCTAAACCAGGTGGTTTCAGCAACAAAAACGTTCTAACGGCGATCTGATTTTTAATCAACATTTGGGCCGCTTTATTAAAATCTTCGACGGTCATTCGTTTATTGAGACCTGCCAGTATTGCGGGGTGGATCGTCTCTAATCCGATTGCAATTTCCAGGTTCGTCTCGATCAAGTCTCGAAATCGAATACATGACTCGTTGGTGAAACGTGGGTGGTTCTCGACGATGACTGTTTTGAATGCCCTGACTCGTCTGGCGATTTCGGCATAATCTTCCCGAGGAATCGCCTGAGGATCAAAAAAATTCCCTGCGTTGTAGAGTTTTAAGTGATTCGCGAGTGGCAATCGTTCGCACGCGTAATCGATTTGTGCCGGTATCGCTCCGACCGGAACACGGTCATCGAGTGTATTCCTCCATAGATCGCACATCGTACATCGAAATGGGCATTCCCGGTTGGTGAGGAAAATCGTCATGACATCATCAATGCTTCCGGCGGATGATCGTTCTGGTTCCACCAGAAATGCATAGGGTTTCCAGGGGTCCAGCGGGTTTTTCCGGGGCCGAACAGCCAGTACATCGGCGTCCGTAATTTGCGGCCAATTCATGTGAATTAATCCTCCTTCAAACATCGACTTCCCTGAATTGTCGCATTGGATTAACTTAACCTGATCCAACAATCCAGGGAGGGAGTCGGACATGGCGACGGTCACAATGAAAGAGACAAGGCACGAATCTGATCGGTCGATTCGCGAGATTATCGCATCGGCTCGAACCATCCGACAGAATACGAAGACTCGCGTTGGCGTGCGCGGCGCGTTGGGAATGTCGTTCCTGTCGGGACTACTGATGTGGCTTTGCTTCACTCCCGTCAATGCCAGTCCACTCGCCTGGTTGGCTCCTTTGCCCTTATTGCTGCTTGTTCGAATTGAAGAGCGGACTCGCTGGATGTACGGTGCCATCTACGCCGGAAGCGTGATCAGCCAACTGGCAATGCTCCAGTGGATGCGCCTTGGTGATCCAACGATGTATATCGCATGGGCCGCCTTATCGTTCTATCTCGCGATTTACGCTGTCGCCTTTGTCGCGGTTTCACGTGTCGCCGTTCATCGCTGGTCGCTTCCGCTCGTCGCCGTTGGGCCGATCGTATGGACGGGCCTGGAATACCTGCGAGCACACTTAATGACGGGATTTGCCTGGTATTTTCTTGGTCATTCGCAATATCGCTGGCTGGAATTGATCCAGATCAGTGATGTCGTGGGTGCTTACGGCGTCAGTTTTGTGATTGTCACATCGGCTGCGGCTCTAACATTGCTGGTGCCTCACACGTGGTTGATTCGGCTCCGTCTGGTTCTCTCATCGACAGGTCCAATTACGGCCTCAGGGCTAAGCTTGTCTGATCTCATTCAGGTGACTTTGGCATTCGGTGTATTCGCGTTCACACTCGGTTATGGTTATGTCCGACGTGCTCAAGCCGATTTTAAGCCGGGGCCGCGTATCGCATTGATTCAAGGTAATTTCGTCGCATCGTTACGACAGGAACCTCCTTCGAATGACGACGTTTATCTGACACATCTGCGTTTGAATTCCCGTGCCGTCAGGGAACAGGCACAGATCATTATCTGGCCGGAAGGGATGTTCCCGTGGCCAATGATGTTGCCAGCCAGCGATCTGACTAACGATGATCTGCGTGAACTCGTCCCCGGAGTGAAGCCTGAGATGTGGCGCGACGACACCGTCCGCTCGGTCCTTCTCGAAGAGAGCCAGCGGTCGGGAGCCGCACTGATCTTTGGTATCAATTCCGTCGAAGCAAAGAGGAATAACATTGCTCAACACAATTCGGCGGTTTTCGTCAGACCAGATGTTGGCATTGCTGGCCGGTACGACAAGATGCATCTCGTCCCTTTTGGCGAATACATCCCGCTTGCGGGAGTGGTCCCGTTTCTGAAGTCCTTTTCACCCTACAGTGAATCCAGCGGTATGGTCCCCGGGAAAGAAGCTGCCGTATTCGAATACGGAAATTGGCGTCTCGCTCCCGTGATTTGTTTTGAGGATACGGTTCCGCATCTTGTACGGCAGATCGTTGCGTCGGGTTCCGACTCCGATCGAGGGAAGTCGATCGACATCCTGGTGAATCTTACTAATGACGGATGGTTTCATGGTTCAAGCGAACTCGACCAGCATCTCATTACGGCAGCATTCCGGGCTGTTGAGTGCAGGACGCCACTGGTGCGTGCTGTGAACACCGGCATTTCAGCAGTGATTGATGGCGACGGGGCAATTCGCGAACCCGACCTGTTTATCGATGGAGACGTTCGCAAAAATGCTGATAAGCCGCCACGAACCACCTCTCGCGATCCGAAAACAGGCGCGTGGCATAAGCAGCTTAACGCGGCTCTCATTCATACGGTCCCGCTGGATGGGC
>JBAXBD010000146.1:0-10945 GCA_037142165.1 Schlesneria sp.
CAACAGCACCTCGTCAAAGTATTCCGATACGGTTTGCAAGTCGTGGTGGACCACCAGCGCCGTCTTTCCGGCAGTCCGCAGTTCGCGCAGTAATTCCACGATCGCTCGTTCGGTCGCGGCATCAACACCAGCAAAGGGTTCATCCATCAGATAAAGGTCTGCGTTCTGAACCAGAGCTCGTGCGAGAAACACTCGTTGTTGCTGCCCACCCGATAGCTCACTGATCTGTCGACCTGCGAATTCTGCCAGGCCAACGCGTTCAAGTGCCGCCAATGCCTGCTGTCGGTACCGCTTCGACACCGGGCGAAACCAGCCGATCTGTCGATAAAGACCCATGGCGACGACATCTAGTGCGTTGACGGGAAAGTCCCAGTCGACGCTTGTTCGTTGAGGGACATATCCGATGCGGCTTCGCTGTTGCTGATAGGTCTTGCCGAAAAACCGAATGTCACCATCGGTTCTTGGAATGAGTTCGAGGACAGCCTTGATCAATGTGCTTTTTCCCGCACCGTTCGGTCCGACGATCGCCACAAGTTTACCGGCAGGCGAGTCGTAGTCGATATCCCACAAAACCGGTCGCCCCTGGTAGGCAACCGTCATATCGTGAATGGAAAGTGGAGAAGTTGACGGATGGATTGCAGTCATTGTCCTCGCTTCGATTCATGCGGGTTAACACCGAGTTGACCATTCAACCCCTTTTCAGGTGCTGTGCCACCGAGCGCACGTGAAATCTGAGTCGCGTTGTGGTCTAGCATTCCAATATACGTTCCCTCGTAGGTTCCCTCGGCCCCCATCGCATCTGAAAAGAGTTCGCCGCCGATTTGAACTTTCACCTTTCGTGACTCGGTCCCTTCGATCACAGCACGGATGTTCTTTTCGTTCACACTACTCTCGACGAAAATTGCCGGTAGTTTTCGTTCGACAAGGAAATCGACGAGACGATTCACGTCATGAACACCCGCTTCCGACTCGGTCGTGACCCCCTGCACTGATCGAACGTCGATTCCATATGCGCGACCAAAGTAGCCGAAAGCATCGTGAGCCGTCACCAGCACTCGTTGAGATGCAGGAATCGATTCAATGACCTCCTTCACATAATCGTTCAGCTTGGAAAGCTTGGCCTGATAGGCGTTGGCGTTCTGGCGGTATTCGTCGGAATGGGCCGGATCGGTTTTTGCCAGTGTTTCAACCACGCAGTCGACACATTTGCTCCATGCGCTGACGTCCATCCAGACGTGCGGATCATAATGTCCTTCAAATTCCGGCGGAGATCGAAGGTATGATTTATCCAATTGTGATGTGACCGCGACAACCGGCCGGTGCGAGCGATTCACCTGTTGAAGCGCGTCCTGCATCCGGCCTTCGAGCATCAGTCCCGAATAAAAGACCGCGTCTGCCTCTTGCAACTGCTTCACGTCGTAGCGAGTCGCCTTAAACAAGTGCGGGTCGACACCTGAACCGATCAAGCACGTCACATCCGCGTGATCGCCCGCAACTTCCTTGACCATATCGGCCACCATTCCCGTGGTGGCAACGATACGGAACTTTTTCGACGACGACCCTGCCTCAGGAGCTGTGCGATCACAACCGACGAAAGTAGCCAGGACGAGGCAGCTCAATCCGATCTTCGTAAGGCGCACGATCATATGAGTTAACTTTTTTGATTGAAACCATGATCAACTTGACCTGAACAGGATACTATGAGAGTGCTGGAAAGTAAAGTTTTGATTAATCAAAATCGTTTGGTCGCAAATAATCCGCTATTCTTTCGGGCGTCGAATTGGTACCGCGACTTTAACCGGGTTAGTGTGTTTAAATTCGGGGAAGTCTAACTGTGGACTGGGATCGTAAACTGGAGACGGCTTATGTCGAGACTGCGTCATCATCGCCGCGGATTCACACTGATCGAATTGCTGGTTGTCATCGCGATTATCGCGGTTTTGATTGCGCTGCTTTTACCAGCCGTCCAGCAGGCACGCGAAGCGGCCAGGCGGACCCAGTGCAAAAACAATCTGAAGCAATTCGGTATCGCGTTACACAGCTATCACGACACGATGAATACGCTACCAATGGGAATGAATGGCTGGCCGTACGATCTTGTTGGAACGCTTTGGGGTTGGGGGTCCATGATTCTTCCGTATCTCGATCAAGCTCCTCTTTATAATGGCCTTGCCGCGTCGCCAGGGGGAACTTCTCCACAGCTAAATCTACCGGCGACCGGGTTCAACGCCGTCATGGCATCGTTCAATCCGACGAATCCCCTGTTGCAGACGCAGCTCTCGGTCTATCGCTGTCCCTCGGACCCTGGATTGCCGACGGTGACGATTCCACCGGGGGGACTCAATGGAAGTAAACGCCAGAACACATACATTTACGGTCGTTCAAACTATCCTGGCGTCATCGGTGCCACATACTCGACTGGAGGTGGGTTACTGGCCCCGGACGGAGCGTTCGGTGAGAGCAGCAGCATCCGAATTCGAGATTTCACGGACGGAACTTCGAATACATTTCTCGTCGGCGAAAGAAGATCAGCGGGAACAGTGAGTGGATACTTCGTTGGCGGAGAAACAATCTGGTGTGGTGCTAATGACGACGTGAGTCCCGATTCCGACTGGCAGGGGTTCGCGATTCACCTCGGAATGTGCGATCCCGGTAATCCTCTTAACGCCAGAACAACCACGCCACCGAGCGTGATCAATCCCAGCACCTATACAGCCTTTGGAAGTCAGCATACGGGGGGAGCACATTTTCTGATGGCAGACGGATCAGTCCGATTCATCAGTGAAAACATCGCTTCAGGCCCGCCAAACAAGGCCGGTAGCACCTATCAAAACCTCGCCAATCGTGCGGATGGACAAGTGATTGGAGAGTTCTGACAATCAAAGCAAAGCCAACCCGTCGATTGCTCGATCCACAAGATTCAGGCTCTGGTCGACAACTTGAATTCGCAATTTTTAAGAGGACGGGCAGAACAACTCTTGCAAGTGTTGGCGGGCGATTTGTCGGAATGCTTTCTTTTAACGGCGAGCCTCGCTTTCGGCACGCGGGCCCGTGAGTACGTGAACCAGGCCCGTCAGTCCCTGATTCGGCTCGGGGATGCGGGGCAAAACGAAGAGAGACGCACCCGCGGCCCAATTCGCCCCTCGCCTCGTAAAAGCCGCCGCTGGATTCGGAGAAAACAAACCGCTGCACGACACAGTTGAACAGCGGGATTGTATCATCCGTAATTCGCAATCAAGAACTCCGTAGCCATTATCGTTTGGTTGATTGCGTTTGTTTAATTCCAAAGGGGTTGGCTTTACCTGACAACAAGTCCAACGGGGTGCGTTGCCGGCAGTCCGTGTGCCACGGAAATACTTGTCAACGATCCATCGACTCCGATCGTGTATTCTCCGACACTGCCTTCGCCACCATTCAAAACGTAAAGCATCTTGTTTCCAAATGTGATGACATCGAACGGCCTTGATCCAGTCGTTGCCGAGACACCATTTTTGCCGAGTGTCGTCAGGGTTCCATTGCTCTCAATCTTGAACCCGGTGATGGTGTTGGATGAGGTATTTGTCACATAGGCAAAATGGTTATTATCTGTGATCGTCGTCCAGCATGCGGCACTTTGTCCCGTCTTGATCGAATGGCTGGCCGTATAGAGAAATCCCTGGAATGCATCGAGTTCATAGGAAGAAACCGAGGATGCGCCCGTTGCTCCAACCACCGCTTCCGTCACGACCAGTACGTCCTGGCTCGAGTATGCAAATCCGAAAGGGGTGATCCCGTTAGATCGTACAAATGACTGCGCGACCGGCAAAGCATTTTTGTCGAGAGCAAACAATGTAATGAAATTCGTCGACTTTTCTGTCACGGTCAACACGTGACCGTTTGCGCTGAAACCGATTTGAGCCGGACCAGTCGACGCAGCGCTGAGATAGGCCTTTGAATTCTTGAGTGCGGTTAGTGTGCCATCGATTTTGATCATAAAGCCATAAATGCAGTCAGTCTCACCTGGAATCGCACCTCCTGCATTCAGGACATACAAGACATTTCCAAAAAGCGTCAAGCTGATCGGACGATAACCTCCGCTCGCGATCACTTGCACAGAGACTGGGCCATTTACGCTGAGATGAAATACCGTGATCGAATTGCTTCCTGCATTCACAGCATAAAGATATTGCCTGTCGTGACTGAGAGCCAACGCCCCCTGACTCTCGAGCCCCGTGCTGCTTCCCTTTCCTCCCGTGGGAAAGAACGACGGCGCTGACAACCCACCATTTGCAGTTGGATGAAAGACCGCCAACGCGTTGCCCGCTGGATCATTGGTAGTCGTGAACACGGCACTCCAGGTGCTTGGCTGGGCTTTGACTTCTTGAACGCCAGCCGTAAACGCCATTACCGCAATCAAAACGGCGAGAGATCTCAATTTCCATTGACGCACACTTTGTACAAAGTCGATCATCTGTTTTTCTCCTTCACTGAACACAACCAGTGCCAGCAACGTTGTTAACTCAGGCGACAAATTGGTCGCTTGAGGAAAGAGACTCTTTCACAAAAATCTCTTGAAATCTTTGAATAATCCGAAATTCAAGTGACGGGGTACTCAATTCGATGTGGAAGAGCACTCACCTGATTCAGTGAAGGTGACTGTCGACGATCTCTTTGAGTTGTTGCTTTGAATCCGCCGATAACGTGGAGGCTGAAATCTCGTCACGGGCGACGTCGAAAAACTCCTCGACGGCCAGATCAATTCTTAATCCCGGCATCGATTTTCCTCGACGAATTCAACCACGAAACGATGAGCCACACTGGTTAGGCGATCCAGCGAGAAAAAAGTTACATCTTAAGCGGAAATTTTTGGCGAGATTTTTAGTCAGCAGGCTGCGTCCGGGACGCAGATGCTATTTAAGGTCCATCCGTGAATTGCGTGGGTTTTGCTAAAATTCCCGTATTTGAAGTGGATCGATGCAGGACCGGGAATTGTATCAGCAGATTTTGGGTTTGAAGACTCCTTGGAAAGTTTCTGAGGTCGAGCTGAGCATCGAGCAGCAACAGGTGGATGTGTTCGTGGAGCATCCGACAGGAACGAAGTTTTGCTGCCCGGAGTGTCAAGAGTCGCTCTCCTGTTATGACCACGCTGAGGAGCGTTGCTGGCGACATCTGGACAGTTGCCAATTCAAAACCATCTTGCATGCGCGAATTCCTCGAGTGGAATGCCCAACTCACGGAGTGAAACAAGTCGCTGTACCTTGGGCCGAGAAGGGAAGTCGCTTCACGGTGATGTTTGAACGATTCGCCATTCAGGTGCTGCTGGCCACCCAGAATGTGAAAGGAGCCATGAGCATCCTCCGCACCAAATGGGACCAGACGTGGTCCATCGTGGAGCGGGCGGTGGCTCGCGGACAGGTGCGTAAACAGGACCTTCCTATGCCCTGGGTGGGGATTGATGAGAAAGCCTTTCTGAAAGGACAAAACTACATCACGTTGGTCTATGATCTCGACCACAGCACGGTCGAAGCGATCAGCGATGGAAATGACACTGAGGCAGGATTGAAAGCTCTTTCCGAGCTTTCAGAGAGCCAACTCCAGTCGATTGAAGCGATCGCCATGGACATGAGTCCTGCGTACGTCAAAGCGGCCAAGCAGGCGATACCCCTGGCAGAATCCAAGATCGTCCACGACCGTTTTCACATCATGCAGATGGCAACCAAAGCCGTCGATAAAGTCCGTCGTACCGAACATCGCGAATTGCTCAAAAAGGGCGATGACCGACTCAGTCAAACAAAGTACGTGTGGCTGACCAGTCATGAGAATCTCAACCAGAAGCAACTCTCCAAATTCGAAGAGACGTTCACGCTGCAATTGAAAACCGGGAAAGCTTGGGGCTTCAAGGAAATGCTCCGAGATCTCTGGGATCAAGACTCCGCCGCGGCAGCGACAAACTTCTTTAACGAGTGGTACAAGCGCGTGATTCATACCCGATTGGAACCGATGAAGACCGTCGCTCGTTCCATCAAAGAGCGTCTAGTGAACGTTGTCAGCTACTGCACCCACCACATCACCAACGGAGTGGCCGAAGGACTCAACAGCAAAATCATGTCCATCAAAAGAAGAGTCGGTGGTTTTCGTAACCGTCAAAACTTCAAAACCGCAATCTTCTTCTACTGCGGAGGACTCGATCTCTACCCACATTAATCCCGGATGGACCCTATTTAAGCTTGTGCGTATCGCTAATCGCAGAAATAACTTGCAGATATTCTGTTCCGTAAAGTTCAGCCGATTTGTCTTAAACGGGTGCGACGGACGAGGAGAATCCTATTTTAACCCATTTACGGGAATGGATTCAGCATGACGACGATCGAGTCACGTCCAGGCCAACCACGGTATGTCTCAACAACAGAGTTGCCAGGTCGTTTGATGAGTTCACAAAATCCTCCAGCCGTCCACACATGAGATCGTGAGCATTCACTTCTGATTGCAATGAAACAGAGCCGAGCAAAATGGCGTGAGAAATCACCATGTATTAGCGGTTGCGCTCGTTCGCGAGGCCTTACCCAAACTATTCTGGTGGATTCATAGAAGGTTGTGTAGATTCGTGTGTAGGGAACAACACATGGCAACGAATCTGGCAATCGATCCAGACCTTCTCGATAAAGCACTTGAGCTGAGCGGCGAACGGACAAAGAAGGCCGCTGTGACACTGGCGCTTCGGGAGTTCATCGCTCGAAGAGAACAGCGGCGAGTCCTTGAGCTGATGGGAAAACTCGATTGGGATGAGTCATACAGCTACAAGGCGGAACGGTTTCGCAAATGACTTTTCTGGTAGACACAAGTGTCTGGTCACTTGCTTTACGCCGTGACGCACCTGCGGAGGTTCAGGTGCTTATGGAAGCGCTAGCAGGGACGGAGGTCGTCGTTACGACGGGCCTGGTTCTTCAGGAGCTACTTCAGGGCTTCAACGGCCCGAATGCAACCTCTGCAATCGTTGAACGATTCCGTGCTCTCGCTCTAGTACAACCGGATCGAGAGGACTACATCGCTGCCGCTGAGGTTCGAAATACATGCCGACGAGCTGGTGTCCAGATCGGCACGATTGATGCGTTGATCGCGCAGCTCTGTATCAGAAACGATTTGACTCTGCTTACCACCGATCAAGATGTCACGCACGTGGCAAAACATTGCAAGCTGAAGGTCTGGTCGCCAAAGTCTCGTACCAAGCGCCGGTAAATGGTTATAATGCTTGAACTGCGAATGGACTGTAATTCCTTCCGGGAGCGATGTGTGGACACGATTGATGATTTGCGGCTCGATCGAATCCGTGAGGCTGAGGATGACGAAGATTCGTGGAAAGAATGGTATCGTTTGACGCCGTTGCAACGATGGCACGAATCCATGAAATTGTGGCAATTTTATCTGCAGGTAAAGGGCTCCCTTGATCCCGAACCCGATCATCAAAGTCCTTTCGACGCTTTCCTCCCAAGGGGTAAGGCACCTGCTCATGGGGGGACAGGCCTGCGTGTTTTACGGCGCGGCCGAGTTTGACAGGGACTGCGCGAACGAAGACGGGTCCAGCCCCGTATCTCGCTTCAGAAACGCAAACGGTTTCGACATTCACTTCCGACGCTAGCAGCGTCGGACCTGCTCGTTTCACCGACGAGCCGGTTCTTTCCGAACGGGCTTTGATCGGTGCTCACGAATAGCGTTCAGCGCTGTTGTGAAATCATCAGGCAAGGGGGCTTCGAACTCTAATCGCTTGCCTGTCACCGGATGGTCAAAGCCAAGTTTCAAAGCGTGAAGCGCCTGGCGACTGATCAGGACTTCGTCCTGGTCTTCGGGGACGTCGTCCAGCAGATCCGATCGTTTCAGCGTTGCGTGGCCTTCATACAGCCGGTCAGCCACGATTGGGTGACCGAGATGGTGCATGTGGACTCGCAACTGATGAGTCCTACCTGTCTGCGGGCAAAGTCGCACGAACGAAAAGCCTCGGAATCGTTCGAGCACTTCGTAAAACGTGGCTGCGTGTCGTGAGTTGCCGCCTTCGGGACAGACCATCATCCGTTCGCGGTTGCGGTTGCTGACACGAACGTGCGTTTCAATGTAGTCGCGGTCGAACGAGATTTCGCCCCAGGTGATTGCGCGGTATTCCTTTTCGACGGTTCGTTCTTCGAACTGGCGACTGAGATGATGGTGAACCTGATTATCCTTCGCGACGACCAGGACACCACTGGTATCGCGGTCCAGTCGGTGGACAATCCCCGCTCGAAGTTTGCCTGCCACGTCACTCAGTTTGTCGAAGTGAAACTGCAAGGCGCCGGCGAGTGTACCGAGATAGTTTCCACGTCCCGGGTGGACGATCATGTTGGCCGCTTTGTTGATCACGATTAACGAATCGTCGTCGTACAGGATATTAAGCGGAATATCTTCTGCGGGAAGCGTTCGATCGGGGGTTTCTGGAAGGCGAAACTCGATACAGTCGTTGACGCGCAGGCGTCGAGACATTTTTACCGGCAGCCCGTTGATCAGAACGCCGTCATCTTCCAGAACTCGCTGAAACGCAGCTCGGCTGAAGTTCGGATACAGTCGGACGAGGTAATGGTCAACTCGCCAGCCATGAGCGCGTGCCTCGATAATCAGCTTGATCGGTTCACCCGGCACTTCCGCTGCGACGTCTTCCGTGTTTTCCAGTTCTTGCGAATCGGGTTCGTATTCTGTGTCAGTCATAATCTTCGAATTTCAAATAAGCGGTTCACGCAGAAATGAACCTTAAAGCCAAAGCCAACGTGCAAGAAGCCCGGCACTCGTTCGGTGTCCGGGCTTCCCTGTGTGATTCGTAACGAACGGCCTCAGGCCGATGATTCTCGCTCGTCCGATCCGGGAGTCTAATGTTTTCCGGCAAACATTTCATCCGAGAGCGATGTAGAATGCCACACAAGCCGCGTCGATCCAATGTTCAGGGGATGCCGTAGAGAAAAATCACGAAGAGCACGACGATTCCGACGACGGCTGAAATCAGACCCGGAATCAACTTCCGACGGATGTAGAGCAACAGAACAAAACCGGTAATGGCTGAAATTGTCATCAGCGCGGCAGACACATCGATGACTATTGACCAGACCGGCCCTGTATCGCGACCCTTGTGCAAGTCATTGATCAGTGGCACGATCCCATGTTCGACCACGCTCAACCGGTATTCGCCCGTTTCACGGTCGATAATCGCGTCGGCCGCGTATCCCGGTCTCTTCCAAGTCAAAGAACATTCATCCTGATCAACACGAACATCCGTCACCGTTCCTTTCAGGTGATGTTCATGACGTAGAAATTCAGCAATCGACAGTCGATCGACATCCCGGTCAGGGTCCGCCGATTCTAAGGCCAGCCAGTTCGACTGAATGGTTCCATCGAAATCGTGATGTCGATCCGTCGACAGCCCGAACCAGTCAGGGTGGTTCAGCGTAATTCCGGTGACACTGAAGAATACGATCGTGCCGAACCCCAGCATCGAAAGGTAAATATGCAACCAGCGACTCACGACAGCCACTTGTTGCCAGAATCGGCGCGTCGATCGCGGTGCCGGGCTCGAACGATACTCCCGCTCAGTTTTTTGCGGCGGGAGGGGAGAGACGGTATTCAAACTTGGCCGCCTTTATTTCAACGTTGCTCTCAAACTCTTCGGTGAATGGCTCTTTGCCAATCGTGACCTTTTTCCGCGACAATTGATACGTCCCGTGTTCTCTTGCCGACTCGATGTACACCGTATACTCGCCGGGAGCAACAAGTTTTCCAGTATTGTCCTTCCCTTTCCAGACCGTCGAATATTTTCCAGGTTTGCGGGTTGCTTCTGAGACCAGTTCCACCAGATCCGTTTCTTCTGCGTCCTTGCGAACACGGTCACTGCGATACCAGCGTTTCAAATCGGGAATCCAGCGAGGCCCCTTACCTGTGGATTGGACCCACAAAATCAGTGTCTTGACGGGGTACCCATCGCGATCTTCAACCCATACAGCGACGTAGGGTCGTTTGTAACGTCGTCCTCCGTCCGGCTGATTGATTTCGAGATCGAGCTTCAACTCGAATCCGCCGTTCCACGGCTCGGCTTTTTCGTCATCGCCACAAAGTAGTGACGTTGGCTCGGATTGCGACAAACCGGTCCAGCCTTGACTGAAATGGCGCTTTCCATCCCGATCGACCAAGACACATTCGACATGATCCAACGAGGCAATCAAATCCAGGCTTTGCTGGACTGTCAGTACCGAACATGCGGTCGCGAGGACGTCTGCCTGTTCGGTCGTGGGCGCAACCACCGTCGAGCTCAGGATGTGATCGACGGGTTGTCCGTTTCGTGGGTCGATCAGATGAGAATACCGCTTTCCGTCGATAGTAAATCCCCGGTAGGCTCCGCTGCTCGTCGCAACCGTCTGATTGTTGATCTCGAACTGTTCAATGATGGCCCCTCTCGTCAGCTCTGGACGTGGGGAGGGAATCGATATCATCTGCGATCGGTCACCAAGACATCGAAGGTCACCACCTACGGCTACGGAAACGGCATCAACTCCAGGCACCTTCATGGCCACCAGGCTGGCGGCATCAACGATCGCCCCTTTGGCAATCGCATTGAATGTCACCGGATAATCAGGCTGCGGTTCCACTTTGGCCCCGTTCCATCTCCAGGGAGTTTCATTTAGCCTTCCAACTGCCGCGTCCAATTCCAATGGGTCGGGTAAACTTTTCGCCATTTCCGCCGCGCGCCAGATCTTCGAGACACGCTCGACACCCGGATGGAACGCTCCATTCGTTCGCTCGCGCCACTGATCGCATGATCGCAAGAGATGGGTGAGTTCTGGCGATAATTCCTGGAAGCGTCCAGCCGATTGCCAGCGACTGAACTCGCTGGTGGAATCGTAAGTACTGACAATTCGTGCCATCCGGTCGATCTCTGCCAGTACGGCCTCTTCCGCCC
>JBAXBD010000147.1:0-10886 GCA_037142165.1 Schlesneria sp.
CGCCGAGAGGCGCCTCGCCGATGGCACCGTGTGGCCGCTGCCGATCACCCTGCCTTGTCGGACCTCCCCGCCGAGCGTCGACCATACGATGTTCGACTGCTCGTTGCCTTCGACCCAACTTCATTTGACTCAACAGCCAGGCAGATGAGTCTTCGCGAAATTCAACAGACCACTCGACGCTGTGTCGGCGACCTCTGGGCATTTGAAGCAACCGAAATTGCCTGGCTGGATCCAGTCAGCGAACGTGGACTTGTGCGACTTGATCGTTCGGTCGTGGAAAAACATCGACCGGGCGAATCGGCCGATGTCTGGTTCGTGGCGGCCGTCGAAACCCTGCCGGTCGGTAAGCGGGTCAGTGTTCGATCATGGCAGCCAGAAGTCCAGACAGAATCCGTTGTCGCATCGACTGTCGTACAGGACGAACGCGATCTCGCGATTGCCCTGGTCCGGCTTTGTCGCGATCTTTTTCGACCGATGGGAATTGTCGTGCAAGTCAACGACCGGTCGGTACAGATTCGACTGAAAGGGGGTGAGCTTATCACACCTGATCCGACGTTTTCGCAGCTTTCACCTGAAGAAGTGTTGATTCCAATGCTGGCATATCGGAACAAAGATCATGTGATCGAGAAACTTCAGGTGATCCCGTGGACGTATCTTACAGTTGACGAAGTCGATGGTTCGCGAGTCGTTGGAACCGTGCAAAGCGGACTGAAGCTTGCGCTGGGTGGTAAGAAGCGTGGTCGAATAGACACGCTGGTCGTTGCGCTGCGGCCACAGTTCGAATCAACCAGGATTCAACTGGTCACCCAGTCGAAACCACAATTACCACTCGTCGCGCATCGGTTAGAAGTTCGTACGGAAGCGATGATTCCTCGAGTGACTGAAGAGCACCCCGAGATCGATCCCGCTTCAACGTTAATCGATGAAAAGCTCACAGATCGGCGTGGCCTTACCAGGATTTCTGTTGAGCCGAATCATCCACTTGTCTGGTTATTCGCTTACAGCGGCCAACATATGCTGGCGCGAGTCCCTTTTGTTCCCGGAGCTGCCGCTGAGGTTCGATTCGAGGTTCCGGACGATGCGACGCGACTTGCAGCAGAAGCCGATTTGCAGATGCTGCAGGGTGAAGTGATCGATGCGGTCGCTCTTCGTAACACAGCAATCTCCACAATTCGAGCAGCGGCAAAAAAGGATGATTGGCAGACGGTGGACCAGAAGCTGACCCTACTAAAGCAGCAGGCGAGTTCTAATTCACTTGTTGACCGGTTAGTTGCCGTTCGAGTCGCCGGGGTTGCTGCCGCGAAGGCAGGTCGAGACAGAGCGGCTGAAACACGAATCAACCGAATGTGTGATGAAGCGGTTGCGTTAATTAAAGCTCATCTCGGCGAAGAAAAGGTCCGGTTGTTAAGTGAGGAAATGGACGCTTTAAAAAGTGCCGACGTCGAACCGAAGTAGTCAAAACATCTGGAATTCGACCCGTTTTTATCGTGACCCGTTTCGGGAAAACAAATTCAACGGTCAACTCGCTGGCGGAAGTCAGCGAAGTGCTGTAGAGATGTGTGCCGATCGTCGTTTTCGGATCGGTGCAAAACACCAGCCCATTGTTTGATTTCCTGTGTGACGCTGTGAAAGGATCTCGATGAATTCCGTCAAATTAATGCTTGGATCATTGGCTTTGGTCGGTTTGGGAATGGGACTCGGCTGGTCGGTGAAGCCGATTCTTGCTCAGCCGGAAAAGCCTAACTTCGTCTACGAATTGCGGACTTATACGACGGAGCCCGGTCGCTTGCCCGCGCTGCATGCTCGCTTCAGGGACCATACCGTCAAGTTGTTCGAGAAGCACGGAATGAAGAACGTCGTGTATCTCACGCCGGGTGATGCCGAAGGGAAACCCGTCTACAACAAACTCGTCTATTTGCTTGCTCACAAGAGCCAGGCAGCGGCGAAAGCGTCGTTCGAATCGTTCGGTCAGGACCCTGAATGGAAAGCCGCCCGAGACGCATCCGAAAAGGATGGCAAGATTCTCGCCATTCGTCCTGAATCCCAGTTCTATGTTCCAACCGTTTACTCGCCAATGAAGTGAGATTCGGGTTATCGAGTTTATCATGTCCAACCCACGTCCTGCCGTTTCCTGGATGGGAGATGCCCAATCGGGGCATCTCCAATTGATCGATCAGACATTACTGCCTGTCGAATATCGTGAGCTGGCCTGCACGACTGTCGAAGTTGTTTGGGAAGCAATCAAGATGCTTCGAGTTCGGGGCGCACCGGCAATCGGCGTCGCGGCTGCTTACGGTGTCGTCGTAGGATGTCAGCCTGACGTCACTTCTAATCGCGACGAGATGAATACTCGTTTGCAGCATGTCGTGACATACCTGGCTGGAAGCCGGCCGACGGCAGTGAATCTTTTCTGGGCACTCGATCGGATGCACCGAACGGCTAATTCGGTTCCAAGTCTGACTTCGCCAGAACTACTCGAACGCCTGCTGGTCGAGGCGAAAGCGATTGAGCTTGAAGATCGCGAGATGTGTCTGGCGATGGCTCGTCACGGACTTCCGTTATTGAGTGGTTGCAAGGGAGTTCTGACCCACTGTAATACTGGGGGACTTGCCACGGCAGGCGATGGCACGGCGCTCGCCGTGATCTTCGCGGCGGCAGCCCAGAATCCCTCGTTACAGGTCTATGCCGATGAAACGCGTCCGCTACTGCAAGGAGCCAGACTGACTGCCTGGGAACTGATGCAGCGAGGCATTCCTGCCACGTTGATCTGCGATTCGATGGCGGGCTGGGTGATGCAAGAGGGACGTGTCCAGGCAGTCATTGTCGGTGCCGACCGAATTGCCGCCAACGGCGATTCCGCGAACAAGATTGGAACGTATTCGCTTTCGATTCTTGCCAAAGCCCACAATATTCCATTCTATGTCGCGGCACCATCGAGCACCTTTGATCTGACAATCCAGAGCGGCAAGGAAATCCCGATTGAAGAACGTGCTTCGATTGAGATTACCCATGCCTTTGGTCGGCAAACGGCACCTGACGGATGTCGTACTTACAATCCGGCATTCGACGTTGCACCGGCAACACATATCACTGCCTTGATCACGGAAAAGGGTGTGATCCAGCCGGTCACGAAAGAGAACATACAAGCCATGCTGAAGTCGTAAATTCAGGAGGTCTCATGAATTCCCCGGTGTTTGCAGCTCAGCCTTATTCGGGCATCGCATCATTTGGACGATGCCCGATTGTCAGCGACCCGCAAGGCTATGATGTTTCGATCGTCGGAGTTCCGTATGACGGCTCGGTTTCTTACCGAAGTGGTACTCGTTTTGGCCCACGGGCGATTCGAGAACAGTCGCTGCTGCTCTGGGGATATAACAACGCTCAGCAAGTCGCTCCGTTCAAATCATTGAAGGTCGCTGATCTGGGTGATATCGATGTCGTACCCCCAGATATCGTTGCCACCCATCATGAGATCGAACGGGCTGCCAGTCGGATAATTGCGTCTGGATCAAAACTGATATCACTCGGCGGCGACCATTCCATCTCGCTTCCATTATTGCGAGCGCACGCCAAAACATACGGACCACTTGCAGTCGTACACTTCGATGCTCATCCCGACACGTGGGATTCTGAATATCCCGGACAACGATTCAGTCACGGTACTCCGTTTCGCAGGGCAATTGAAGAATCGTTGATCGATACTTCGGCCTATTTCCAGATTGGGATCCGTGGCCCGACAAATGGACCCGAGGATTACCTCGATGCCAAACGCCTGGGTGCCAGGATGGTGACTTTCGACGAGTTTCGCCGGGTCGGCATCGGATCAATCTTAAACGAGGTGACGTCGTGTCTTGGAGACAAACCGACGTATGTCACTCTCGATATTGATGCAGTCGACCCCGCTTTTGCGCCAGGGACAGGGACTCCGGAAGTGGGAGGGTTCTCAAGTTACGAAATGTTGCAGCTCCTCAGGGGACTTCGCGGAACAAACCTGATCGGGTTTGATCTGGTCGAAGTTTCACCCCCGTTTGACTCGGCTAATATCACAGCGATTCTTGCGGCGAATCTTGTGTTTGAGTTCCTTTCGCTGGTCGCTCTCGGAAAGAAGACGCCCTGAATTTTCAGGCATAACTTCCTACGATATAAAGGTTTGTGCCGAATTGACTCTGCCGTTCCAGAGTTTCAATATTGGTCTTTGCAGACTTGCCGGATGTTGCGATTCTACGCGCTCGGATCGTAATTTCCTGTTTCCAGCCACTACGTCGAGCGTCCATCACCATGTCGCATGGGTCGAAACGAACGAAGACGGCACGTCCTAACAGCTCCGTCGTTGAGTTTGGCGGCAAGTCTTCCATTTCGTCGCAACCAATATTGGTAACGGCAACGGACGTTTGTTTGTGGTTGACGATGTTCGCCGTTGCGATCGGTTTCGGAGGTCGAATGGCCAGTGGTCAGCTCGCGCTGGTCATCGGAGCTTCGATCACGGCATTTTGCTGGATGTTGTATCAGTTTACGTCCGCGGACTCGCGGTACGCTTGGACTGGAAGCGAATGGTTGTGGGCTGCAGGTATTCTCGTCGGATTATCCCAGATCATCTTTCTACCGACCGATCTGTTACTAACAATTTCTCCTCAGATCAAAGAGATTCTCCCTCTATGGTTTGATAAAGAGACTGCAAGTTTGTTTCCGGCTGGCTGGCATCAGCTATCACTCGCCCCCTGGGAAACCTCGTCGGGCCTGGCGACATTTACGTCGTATGTGTTGTTGTTTGGCGTTGCTTGTCAACGAATTCGAACAATTAAAGATATTGAACAGACGTTGTGTTACGTCGCACTTGCAGCGGCGGCCATGATGGCGTTTGCTCAAATGCAATTCCTCGCCAGCAATGGGAAGTTCTTCTGGTATTATGATCATCCATTTATGAAGACCGATACGTATCCGCTCGGTTGCTTCACGAACCGGAACCATCTTGCTCAATTCCTGGCGCTGGGGACAGCTCCACTTCTCTGGTGGTTGTTACGTCGACTTCAACAACAACAACTGGACAAGGCGTCTCGACGGGGTATGCCATCAGGCTTGCACACGATTTCCGTTGTCCTGTTGCTGTCGTCGTTGGCGGGTATTGCACTAACGGTCTTAATGACGCTGTCACGCGGTGGTTTATTGGCTGTTGCTTTGACCACTTGCATTGCGATTGGGATTTTATGCCGAACCGGTCTGGCATCGGTCAAATTCGGGATGGCTCTCCTCATCGTCGGTATTGCGACGAGCGGGTTATTCTCTTTGAGTAAGTATGAATCCGTTCTGGCCGGCCGACTCAAACAGGATTCAGGACGAAGCGAGATCTGGCAGGCCAATATTCAGGTCGCGAGGGATTTTCCAGTCCTGGGCACCGGGGTTGGAACGCATGGCGACGCATATCAATTACACATCGATGGCCAGACTGAAGATGGTTATGAGTACACACATGCCGAATGTGGCTATCTGCAAGTGGCGTCAGAATCCGGCCTGTGCGGATTGATCGTGGCGGCACTCTTTATTGTGACGAGTATCTGGTGGTGTCTGTTTTCCTTGCGGAATGTTGATACGAAAGCGAGCTCGGCGGCAGCAGTGATCCTTGCCAGTTTGATTGCGAATGTTTCGCACGCAGTGGGTGATTTCTTCTGGTATACGCCATCGTGCATGTTGCTTTTGGCAATGCAACTGGCGTGTGCCGCCAGGCTTTATCGCCTTACGAGACAAGCGGCAGGGGGAAGTCCGCTATCGTTCCGGATTCCCCGTGTCGTGACCGCCACGGCAATGTGTGGCCTGATCGCTCTTGCGGGCTGGATGTTTGATCTCAAACACCCCGCCTTGCTGGCGGAAGTACATCGAATGCAGGAAGTCCGGCTCGCCAGCACCGACGAAAGTGATCTGACCGAAGAAGAAAAAGAAACGGCGATTCAACAACGCCTGAAGGAAATCGTACTCGCGGCGAAAGTGAATCCACATGACGCCAAGTTGCAGGAATCAGCCTGTAATGCCTATATCCAGCTCTTCGAAATTCGACAGCGACATTCTGATAACACATTGTCACTGGCAATGGTGCGCGATGCGGTCAAAGCATCTGAGTCCCAGTTCGAAACTACGAAAGCGAAGACCGAATGGCTGGATCGAGCGATCGGAGCGAACCTTAAGCTTCTGAAACTGGCGAGACGATCACTCAGTCGGTCGTTGGCAAACGGGCCGCTGCGATCGAAATCATACGTGTTATTGCTGGATTTGAATTTTCTCAACAGTCCCGACAGCGAAGACTTCAATCAACGGTGTCTCAGTCAATCACTCAGATTGCGTCCCAGCGATCCCGATACGATGTACCTGGTCGGGAGTTCGGAATTGCAGAATGGTAAGATTGAACAAGCGCTCAACTATTGGCGTCCGGCATTTCAACGCAGCCGACGAATGCAGGAACGGATTGCCGGGATTCTCGCGCATCAAATGTCACTGGAACAGTTCCAGGAAGAATTTCAGCCGGGTTCAAAGGGACTTGAGGTGATCGCTCAGGCGTTCAAAAACGCCGGCCGACTCGACGAGGCTGAGCAGACGCAACGCCTATTTATCGACGAAGGATTAAAACACGCCAAATCGCTCACCTCGGACGACGAACTGGAAGCGACGCTGATCGCTGTTCGTAACACTTGCGTCGAACTCGGCGACATTGATTCCGCGGTGAATGTTCTGTCATATGCTGTCGAGCGACTTCCGCATAATTACTCGATTCATTACATGCTTGGCTTGGACTTAATGACAGCGGAACGAATTCCTGAAGCATCAGAACATCTGCAATGGTGCAGCAGTCGCCAACCTGGTGATGTCAATCTGCGAAAGCTAACCTCTCGTGCCGTCATTGAACGACTAAAGCAAACGCCATCAACGGCTCAAGACGACACAAATCTCGAACAATTCCGGTGACGCATCTTCTCGACTGGAACTCGCCGCCATCGGTTTGAAATCGCCGCAACGAACATGACTGCATTGCGTTCAATCCATCCTTTACCAAGCTGGCAACCCCGATCATTTCAAGAATGCCTTGATTTGATGTCTCATCTCGGCTGCGGATGAAAATCGTTTTTCGGGTGTCTTCTCGAGCGAGCGATGCACGATCTGGGCCAATGCGTCCGGGACGGAAGGATTATGCTGCTGAATCGGGGTGGGGAGCGATTCCAGAATAGCAAGGAATTTGCAGGGATGTCCTTCTAACGGAATCGGTTCGTGACCTGTCAGCATCCAGTAAAGGGTTGCGCCGGCCGAGTAGAGATCACAAGTCGGGCGAGCATCGCGAGAATTCATAAATTGGTCGGGGGACATAAATGGGAGCGACCCTAATACATCCCCATCGCGGGTCACTTGACTCATCCCTGCCGTCGTATATTGTTTTGCGATTCCGAAATCGGCCAGTTTCGCGACGAGTTTATCGTCTTTCTTAGTGATCAGAATGTTCCCCGGTTTTACGTCACGATGCACGAGTGATCTTTCATGTGCATAACCCAGAGCACTGAGAATCTGCGACATGACCCCGCACGCAATTCGAACTCGCTTTTCAGGAGTATATCTTGATACGAATTCGTTCCAGGGGTACGAACCAACATACTCGGTAGCGAGAAAGATATTCTGACCGGATGCTCCCAACTCAAGCAGACGAATGATATGAGGATGCTGCAACTGATTAAGGACGGAGGCCTGCCGGAGAAATGCCTGGATCGAAACTTCGTCGGTATGAGCCGCAGGTGAAAGAACCTTCAGGGCACACCATTCATTGGACGAGAGTTTTCGAGCGCGATAAACGACCCCGAGATCGCCGGCTCCGATCTGTTCATGGATTTCGTATCCAGGAATGTAAACAGGCGAATCGCCCTCGTGTTGTTCAGGAAACTTACGAGCGGCTTCAGACTTTGGCGGAATTGGAGCTGGACGTTTCGACGGAACCGGAGGGGGACCTGGTGGTGGCTCAGATGGCTTGGATGATTTGATCGCGGGTTTTGATTTCACTTCGTTCGGATCGAAGATTGAGACGACCATTTTTGTACGTCGGCCGGAAACAATATCACCGTCGAGCAGAAATCGATCTTTGACCCGTTCGCCATTGACGAACGTACCATTACGACTATTGAGGTCCATCAGGAAGCAGGTCGGTGGATTGACCTCCAACCGGACCGTATGCGGTAATTCTGCACCCCGGGATCTGTGCGGGCGGAGGTGGGTAAGGGCCGTTCCTACCGCGATTCCGCGAACCATTTTTATGGATAACCGCCGTGCCATTAGCACCGCATGCCACACAAAAGCCAAGTACCTATCATCGATGCGACGGCGCACTGTATTCCCAGCGTCCAACGTTTGAAATCGAGCGCCTAAAACGCGTTAAACGAAATCCAATGGAAGTGGGTTCGAGCGTTGGACCTTGTCCCTGCCACCTCTGACGGTCGTCCAAGTCGAGCTGGTTTGTGTCCGCAAATGATATCTGCAATAATAAATTTGTTAACTGTAAATAATGGCTTTCAACCCGAAGCTCAGAGAAAACTTATGACGCGCACATTTTCCAAACGAGAATTCCAATCGGAAACCGAGGATACAACCGTATTTATTTATGGGTTCGCAAAGTGAAATTGGCGTTTCACGAGAGAATGTCGTGTTTTGGAAGGTATAGGATCAGCAACGTGATTTAGCTTGTTGTTTTCTGAAACATAACGGGATATCTTGACTAAGCGTCGATACGCAATTCACGACAGGATGGATTAAGATAATGGGACGAATCATCCAATCAAATCGTAAGCCAACGAGTGGTAAAAGACGAGCAAGCTCTCCATTCGCAGTGTATTTTACGCTGTTTTTGTGCATATGTACATTTTCTCTTGCCGGTTGCTCAGGTTGCTTGTCGCCAGCATCAAAATCTGAAACGCCGGTGCAGACGTCAACATCCGACGACGAACTCATGTTGCACGAACCGACGGAAAGATTTGCACCGGTTTCCGGGGCAGATTCGACGGTGCATCGACTTCCATCGGCGGAATCGGTTGCGTCGGACTCGACAGAGAGTGAAGCAGGCGTTGAGTCCGACGGAACGGAAGGTTCGACGAAATCTTTGGGCCCTTCTGTCTCCGGGCAAAAGTCGCCGTCGGGAGGACCGCAAGCGGATCCAAAGTCAGCATTGAGGGCTATCAACACGCTTCGCGATAAAGCTCGTTTGGCCACGATTCAAAAAGAGTTTGGCAGTGCGTTCCGCGACACTTCGGACGCATGGGAAGCTGCTCGAAGGCACCCGGAAGATGATCGGCTTCGGGAACTCGCCAGTGAACTTGCTGTCGAAATTGAAAAACTGAGCAAACAATCGAACTCACAATTCAACAGTGAGACTTTGGATACGACGACTCGACTGATCGACAAATGATGGACATTGGAAACGAAGACCTTTAGTACAAGGACTGAAAGTTCGCAGACGCGTGTTCTGCATTTTTATCAACCGCGAATTTCGGCATTCGGGCCCAAGAGATGACGACAACAGCACTTCCGCCGCGTCCAGCAGGCCTTCTGGCTCGCATAACTTGCCCCCACTGTTGGGAGCATTTTGCGCCTGAGAAAATCTTGTGGGTATCGGAGCATTCCGATCTCCTCGGGGATCATCGACTTGGACCCGAGCAATCACAGCGATTTCTTCCCACGAGATTCACCGTAAATGGAGAAGCGATCGACGCAAAGGGATTTCCCTGTCATCAGATCGCCTGCCCCAACTGCCATCTGACGATCCCTCGTTCATTGTTGGAACTGGAACCATTGTTCCTGTCAATTTTCGGGGCACCGGCGAGTGGCAAGTCCTATTTCCTGGCCGCACTGACATGGGAATTGAGAAAAACACTTCCACTGATCTTTCGCACAAGTTTTGCCGATGCCGATCCAGTTCTCAACCAGCAACTCAACGAATATGAAGAATCGGTCTTTTCGGGAACGTCTCACGATCAATTGGTGCCGCTCGCCAATCTCATTCGTAAGACCGAAGAACAGGGGGATCTGTACGATACCGTGTCGTTCGGGAATCAGACGGTAAGTTATCCACGCCCATTCTTATTCACGTTGCAACCCCAGGCAGACCATCGGAACTCGCACAACGCCGCAAAGCTGGCTCGAACGATCTGCTTATATGACAATGCAGGGGAGTCGTTCCAACCCGGCAAAGATTCGGCCGCAGCACCTGTGACTCGGCACATGGCGCAGTCGAGAGTATTGTTCTTCGTATTCGACCCGACGCAGGATGCGCGATTTCAGCGTCTGATTGGACAGCAGACATTGAGCGTCGTTCCATCCATCAAAACGATGCGGCAAGAGCCGATTCTGCAAGAAGCGATCTCGCGTATCCGGCGGTTCGCCGGACTGAAGCAATCCGAACGACATAAGCGGCCACTAATTGTTATTCTTACCAAGTTCGACACTTGGTGGAGGTTGCTCGAAACAGACCCTTGCCCCGATCCTTGGCAGAAAGTTCGTTCGTCTTCGCATCCCGATGAGACGTTTCATGCATTCGACGCGAATGCCGTCGAACGTCAATCGCGATTGGCACGAACCTTCATGTTGAAGACGTCGCCAGAAATCGTGACCGCCGCCGAGAACTTCGCCGAAGACGTAACATACGTCCCCGTCACGGCGGTTGGTTGGAACGTGGCCATCGATTCCAAATCGGGTCTCCCCGCGATCAAGCCCTCGGAAGCCGCACCATACTGGGCAACGGTTCCGTTGCTTTACGGACTTTCGCGATCGATTCCAGGCCTGATTCCCACCATCGCAAAGCGAAAGAACGAGTCATGAAGCGTCGATTTGCGAGCAGGTTTGGGACTCGCCGATCTCCGAAAACCCTCGTT
>JBAXBD010000148.1:0-10849 GCA_037142165.1 Schlesneria sp.
TTGCTGCCGTTTTCCGTCTTTCGACTGAAGGGCGAAATCATGGAAAACTTTGAAAAGGCCATCAAAACTGACTTGCTGGATTTGCACGAATCGTTCCAGGTTCGTTGTCCCGTCATGTCGCTGATCGTTGGGATGGAATATGAAGCCGGTTTCCGCGAAATGGTCCGCCGAATCGGGGTCGATCGTACCCGTTCGCAGCGGTTTGGAATGGGCTTTGATGTTCGAGCCAATGCAACATCCGTCGAGTTATCGCTGCTGGCTGCCCATGTGAGCGGCCGATTTGAAGATTGGGTATACGAATTGTTTCGTGAACCCGGTACGCTCAGCCGTCCGGGAAACCGACATCTGTTTTCGCTGCTGTGCCAGGTTCGCTCCCTGTTACAAGTCCGCCTGGCAAATCTGCTGGCCCGAAGTTTCGGTTTTGATTCATCGACTCGTTCGCAGGAGACACCATTCCTGTTTTGTGGTTGTTACTTCGCTGCCGTGGGCGATACGAACGATCGACAAGCGTTCGTGAAAGGTGCAATCGACAAACTCGTCACCGAACAAGAACATGTCGAATGGACCCCACAGACACTGAGAATTGATCGCCGGAATACATGGATTGCGAGATCCGTTTTCTTTGTCAATTGGATTCTGTTCGTGACGTTGATCGCGATGATTTTGGACCATCGTCTGGGATGGTCAGGCCGACTTTTTCACGGCAGTGCTTCGTAACCACCCGTAGAATCAGGTTTTTCACAGGTTCCAGCGGTGTTGCGCGGTCGTACGATGTGTACGATAATTTCAATACGTTTTCCGTGAAAAATCTATTTGCATATCCTTGCGATTACGAGCCAAGGGGAGTATAAAAATTCCGCTCGCGTTCGCGGAAGACTTGAAGCTCACTCGATCTGTATTTTTACGACCCACAGTCGCTGAATCGTTTCGATCGTTGAATTTCAACACCTTAAGGCTTGCCAACTCATTATGATCGACGTTGCGGCAAACTTGATCGCGGTGTCCGCAGATTCTCCTTGTGGTGAGAATCTTGAATACGATCCCGTTTTCGGAGAAATGGAACGGGCGACGGTCGGCAAACCCGAACAACAGTTTGGCAAAACGATCGTACCGGCTGAAGAGCCTAACTGGAAAGATGTCGGTAAGTTAGCACTTCAACTCTCGGGACGTACCAAAGATCTGCGCGTGGCAACGCAACTGGCCAAGGCAGAGCTTGCCCAATCCGGGCTCCCCGCATTCGCTTCGGTGCTTGAGTTGATTCGCGGGTATGTCGAACTGTTCTGGGAGACCGTCCATCCCCAACTCGATCCGAGCGATGGAAATGACCCAATCTTGCGTATTAATACGCTCGAGTCGCTCTGTGACGCAGATTCGACGTTGCGGCTATTGCGGTTATGTCCCATCGTGAGCGCTCGCTCAGTTGGACGATTTAATCTGCGGGATGTCGCTGTTGCGGAAGGGGAAATCAAGCCCCCGGCAGGGACGACCGAAGCTCCCGATTGGACAAAGATTAACGCCGCGTTTCTCGATTCACCAATTGAAGAGGTTTCCGCCAACGCGGTCGCGGTCAAGTCCGCCAGGGATCATCTTGTCAACATTCAGAAGATCATCTCTGAAAAGGTTGGTGCCGGTTCGGGTGTGAATTTCCAACCGATTCAATCTGTCCTCGCTGTCGCGGATAAGATCTTCACAGAGCAACTTTCCAAACGTGGTGCCTCCGTCGAAACTGCGGTTACAGGTGAGGCTGCGGTATCCCCCGGCCCGGTCGCTGCCGTTCAGCCTCTGCAGATTCCCGGAGAAATCAACTCACGGGATGACGTCGTCGCGGCACTGGATCGGATCTGTGATTATTATGCAAAACGAGAACCTTCAAGTCCCCTTCCACTGTTGCTGCAACGGTGCAAAAGGCTGGTCTCAGCCAGCTTCCTCGAGATCATCCAGGAAATGATCCCCGACGCGGTCGACAAGGCCAAAGCAATGGGTGGTCAACCAAAATAAATGAAATCTGAATGTTGATGTCAAAGCTGGAAGAGAATCGTCGAACGGCGTGAAATAACTTTTTTGTCCGAACCAAACAAAGGAAACTGCGATGGCGAAACAGAGTAGTCAAAAATTCATTGGACGCAATCGCGCCCCGCGCGTGCAGATTGAGTATGACGTCGAAGTCTACGGCGCTCAGAAGAAGGTTCAGCTCCCGTTCGTCATGGGTGTGTTGGCAGACCTCAGCGGGAATCCCTCGGAACCGTTGCCGCCAGTCGCCGACCGGAAGTATCTCGAAATCGACGTCGATAATTTCGACGAACGGATGAAGGCGATGAAACCGCGAGCAACATTTGCGGTTCCTAATACGCTGACCGGAGAAGGAAATTTAATGGTCGATCTGACCTTTGAAAGTATGGATGATTTTTCTCCCGCAGCCATCGCCAAGAAACTTGAACCGCTCAGCAAACTGATCGAGTCACGCCAGCAATTGGCAAACCTGTTGACTTATATGGACGGAAAGTCGGGTGCGGAAGAATTGATCTCCCGCGTACTCAAAGACCCTGCCCTGCTTAAGTCGCTTGCTGACGCTCCGAAACCTGAGACACCTGCAACTCCAGCACCCTAAAAGGACTCATCCATGGCCGAAGAACAACTTGCTCAACAGTCAGCGACCGGTACGGTCGAAGCCAGTGAATTCTCGCAACTGCTCAATCGTGAATTCAAGCCGAAATCTGATAAGGCCCAGGAAGCTGTCTCGGGAGCTGTTCGCACGCTCGCCGAACAGGCCCTTCAGAATGCCACGCTCATTTCTGATGACGTGCTGAAAAGCATTGAATCAATTATCGCCGAAATCGATAAGAAGCTGACGGAACAGATCAATTTTGTAATCCACAACGAAGATTTTCAGAAACTCGAAGGGGCCTGGCGCGGACTTCATCACCTGGTGACACACACCGAAACTGACGAGATGCTCAAGATTCGCGTCATGAACATCTCGAAGAATGATCTCGCCAAGACATTCAAAAAGTATAAAGGGACAGCCTGGGACCAGAGCCCCATCTTCAAAAGAACCTACGAAGAAGAATACGGCCAGTTCGGGGGAGAACCCTTCGGATGCCTGGTCGGCGACTTCTACTTCGACCACAGTCCACCTGACGTCGAACTGCTGAGCGGTATGGCACAAGTCAGTGCGGCCTGTCATTGTCCGTTTATTACGGGCGCTGCACCTTCATTGTTGCAGATGGACTCATGGCGCGAACTCGCGAATCCTCGCGATCTCACCAAGATCTTCTCCACGCCCGAGTACGCTCCATGGAAATCGTTGCGAGAATCTGATGATTCCCGCTACATCGGCCTGGCGATGCCACGCGTTCTTTCGCGACTCCCTTACGGCTCAAAGACCAACCCCGTCGAAGAGTTCAGCTTTGAGGAAGATACCGGGGCTGCGGATCACTCGAAGTACTGTTGGGCAAACGCCGCCTATTCGATGGCGACCAACATTAACCAGTCTTTCAAGGCTTATGGCTGGTGCTCGCAAATCCGAGGGATCGAGTCTGGTGGAGCAGTCGAAGGACTTCCTTGTCATACGTTCCCGACGGACGACGGTGGGCAAGATATGAAGTGCCCGACAGAAATCGCCATCAGCGACCGTCGCGAGGCAGAACTGTCGAAGAACGGATTCATGCCGCTGATTCACAAGAAGAACTCGGATTTTGCAGCATTCATCGGTGCTCAGTCGCTGCATAAGCCTGCCGAGTATGACGATCCAGATGCGACGGCCAACGCCAACCTTGGTGCCCGTTTGCCGTATCTGTTCGCGACTTGCCGTTTTGCCCACTATTTGAAATGCATTGTCCGCGACAAAGTCGGCTCGTTTAAAGAACGGGATGACATGCAGAAGTGGCTGAATGGCTGGATCGGAAATTACGTTCTTCGAAATCCTGCGACGTCCACGGATCAAGAGAAGGCAATGAAGCCACTTTCTGGTGCGGAAGTGATCGTGGAGGAGGTTGAAGGGAATCCTGGATATTACACTTCCAAATTCTTCCTGAGACCTCACTACCAACTCGAAGGCCTGACGGTTTCGTTGCGTCTCGTTTCCAAATTGCCTTCAGGTAAGAAGTAACGGTCCTGTTTCTCGGATGGTTTCTACACAGCGGCTTCGGGGATTTGTGTTCCCGATAAGAGTGTTTTACGAACTAATTAATCTAAGGAGTTTTCGATGATTCTTTTGCAATTCAAAGGCGATGTCATTAAGGGCGATTCCATTATCGACGGCCATACGGACTGGATTGCGATCTCGTCAGTGCAATTTGGCGTCGGTCGAGGGATCTCTTCGACGACCGGTGGATCAGACCGTGAGACCAGCACCCCGTCGTTTTCGGAAGTCAGTTTGGGCAAGCCGACCGATTGCGCGTCGACGAATCTCTTCGCTCAAGCGATCTACGGAATGAAAGTCGCCGATACCTGTACGCTCGATTTCATTCAGACCGGCGGTACCGACAAGTCCGTTCAGATTTACATGCAAATCATTCTGACAAATCCGATTATCTCGTCCTACAGCGTCAGCAGCGGTGGCGACCGACCTTCAGAAAGCTTCTCGATTAACTTCACGAAGATGGTTTACAAGTACACTCAGTTCAAGATTGGTGGAACACCAACAGCGGCTGATACGAAGGGCTATAACCTTCAAACGGGCAAGCCCGATATTACGTGATCGTCTTCGACGGCAATCCGTCGGTCGTAACACGGTGGGCTGCGAAGCTTAAGCACTATTCACGGCTTCGCAGCCCACGTCTTGTCGTTCAAATTATCTTGCCGAGGAACTGCCTACCGTTTATTGCCTGCGGACAGGCTCATTTTTCCCGCGACAAGCTGAAGTTTCGCTAAATCGCTTAAACCATCGATCAGTCGTTTTCCGGGAAAATTGTGCCTGTCCCCCTCTCTTCGCTATGAACGGTTACAAGGAACAGAAGCACCCATGTCGACAGAACAATCACTTCGCGATGGGAACGTGGATCAAGCTCTCTCGGATCTCAAAGATCAAATCCGCAAAGATGTCAGCAACCCCAAACATCGGGTCTTTCTTTTCCAACTTCTCGCCGTGCAGGGTGACTGGGAGCGGGCATTAACACAACTGAATACGCTGGCCGAACTCGATCCTGAAACCCTCGCCATGGTCCAGATGTATCGAATGGCGATTGACTGCGAGGCATTAAGGTCCCAGGTGTTCGCTGGTACTCGAACTCCACTCATCTTCGGGGACCCTGAGACTTGGATTGCACAACTGGTTCAGGCGTTGGGCAGCGTCGCTCGCGGCGATCTCCCGCATGCCAAGGACCTGCAAAGCAAGGCCTTTGAGCAGGCACCGACATGCTCGGGGACGATCAATGGCCAACCCTTCGAATGGATCTCGGACAGCGATTCGCGGATTGGTCCCGTTGTCGAGGCGTTTGTCAATGGGGGTTATTACTGGGTTCCATTTCATCGAATTCAACGGATCGACATCGAACCCCCGGCGGATTTGAGAGACGTTGTCTGGATGCCGGCCCATTTTGTCTGGGCCAACGGCGGTGAACTCGTCGGAGTGATCCCCACCCGCTATGCCGGATCGGAACACAATTCAGACAGCTCGATCCGCTTGTCACGCAAAACGGACTGGCAAGATCTGGGGGACGAATACTATCTCGGCGTCGGCCAGCGAATGTTTGCCACGGATGAGGGGGACTATGCGTTGATGGATGTTCGACAGATCGTCATCAATCCTGCGTCGGATTCACAAAATCAAGTTGAAGAAGTTTAATCACTCTCTTGTGTGCAGGGCGTCAACATGGCGGAATTGACGACGCAGGAACAGTTGCAACCTTCGTTACTCGATCGACTGATCGACGACGAGCCTCACTTGTCACAAGAATCCCGTGATAAGCGAGTCATGTCGCTTCGACGCCTGCGGGCCGCCGTATTGCGTGATATCGGCTGGTTACTGAATACTGTGAACTTCTACCCGCCAGAAACTTTGACACCCTTTCCAAATGTCACCACGTCCGTGCTGAATTATGGTCTCGCTGGGCTGACCGGCAAAACTCATTCTGGCCTGGACGCCACTATCCTCGAACGCCAGCTTCGACAGGCGCTTTGGAATTATGAACCGAGATTGGTGCGAGAAACACTGGCCGTTCGACTGAAAATCGACGAAAAACACATGAACCAGAATGCGGTCACACTCGAAATCGAAGGAGAATTGTGGGCCGAACCAATGCCATTGCGAATTTTCATGAAGACCGAAGTGGACCTGGAGTCAGGTGAATTCAAAATCGTGAGCGATCTTTAACGCAGGGAAAGACGTTTCATGGACCCGCGGCTGCTTCCGTACTACGAACGCGAACTGCAATTTCTTCGCGAAATGGGGGCTGAATTTGCCGCCGAATATCCCAAGGTCGCCAGTCGACTGGGAATGGACGGATTTGATGTCGCTGACCCCTATGTCGAACGACTGCTTGAAGGCGTTGCGTTTCTGACCGCGAGAATCCAGCTTCGACTCGACGGTGAATTTCCCAAATTTTCTCAACACCTGTTTGAGATGGTCTATCCAGGGTATCTCGCTCCGACACCGTCCATGGCGGTCGTTCGCTTTCAACCTGATCTGAAGGAAGGAAGTTTAAAAGAGGGGTTTGTGCTTCCGCGACAGACGGTGTTACGGAGTCTTCTCGGTAAAGGGGAACAGACACCCTGTGAATTCCGCACGGCGCATCCCGTCACGCTTTGGCCTTTAGAACTGACGCAGGCCAGTTATTTTACGCGTGACGAAGCCCAACTCGGTCTACCGGACCTGAAGGGAATCAAAGCGGGCGTCCGGTTTCGTCTGAAAACGACCGCAGGATTGATGTTTAATGATTTGGCCCTCGATCGATTGCCAATCTTTCTTTACGGTCTGGACCAGCGTCGGTTTCGACTTTACGAACAAATGCTGGGAAATACCGCCGCGATTGTGGTTCGATCACCGCAACAGAGCGGCACACCACTGAAAATTCTCGATGCGACACACCTTCGACGAGTCGGTTTCGAAAATGACGAATCGCTGATCCCGCAATCGAATCGTTCGTTTCAGGGATATCGCCTGCTCGAAGAATATTTTGCCCTGCCCGATCGTTTCATGTTCGCGGAAATCACCGGACTGTCTGAAGCGGTAAAACGATGTCAGGGAAACGAGATCGAAGTGCTGGTCCTCTTCAATCGTGCTGAACGAACCCTGGAAAACGCCATCACGGCGAATGACTTTGCACTGTTTTGTGCACCGGCTGCGAACCTGTTCCCCAAACGCCTGGATCGGATTCATCTGTCGGATCAGTTCGAAGAGTTTCAGGCCATTCCTGACCGAACCCGTCCACTGGATTTTGAGATCTACGATCTCACTCGTGCAGTCGGACATGGGACTACGAGCGATCAGGAAAAGGAATTCTTTCCGTTTTATGCTTATAACGATCTGGCCCGGTCGGGCGAACATCAGGCGTTTTACACGACACGACGTGTCCCTCGCATATTGTCGAATCAGCAACAAAAGACGGGACCTCGATCAAGTTACATTGGCAGTGAAATGTTCGTCTCTCTGGTTGATGGCCGCGAAGGTCCGTATGCAAGCACCGTCCGCCAATTGGCGATCGAGGCGTTGTGTACAAACAGAGATTTACCTTTGCACATGCCTGTCGGACGGGTAAATACCGACTTCACACTGGAAGCGAGTGCCCCGGTCGATTCGGTCCGGGTACTTTGTGGCCCGACAAAACCGATTCCGTCTTCGGCTCATGTCTCGGGTGAATTGAATTGGCGACTGGTCAACCATTTGTCATTGAATTACCTGTCGTTGATCGACACCGACGAACGCCAAGGTGCTGCGGCATTGCGCGAGCTCTTGTCGCTGTACGCCAACAGCAATGAACCAGCATTGCAAAAACAGATCGATGGCGTGCAATCGGTCTCTTCGCAGAACGCCGTCCGTCGAATCCCTTCACCCGGTCCGATCGCGTTTGGACGCGGGGTCGAAGTGACGATGACGTTCGATGAATCCGCATTTGACGGAGCTGGTCCGTTCTTGCTGGGAAGTGTGTTGGAAGAGTTTTTCGCCAGATATGTCTCGTTGAATTCGTTCGTGGAAACCGTTTTAAAAACTTTGGATCGAGGAGAAATTGCCCGATGGCCGATCAGGATCGGACGGCGACACAGGCTTTAGAGTTCGAACGCCGACTACAAGCCACGCCGTATCAATTTGGTTTCCTTGCTGCGATCCGCCGTTTTGCGGTATTGCATCGAAACCGCGCCCCCATCGGAAAGTCTTTACGTCCTTCGGATGACCCATTCCGGTTATCGCAAGAACCTCATCTGGAATTCGCCCCCGGTTCGCTAGCCGAATTTCATCCTGGGAAAGAAGGACGGCCACCCCGCCTGGTGACGTATGCCTTCGGACTGTTCGGCCCGAACGGACCGCTTCCCCTGCACATTACCGAATTCATCCGCGACCGCGTTCGAAACAGTGATGACCCGACGGCCGCGAAATTTCTTGATCTGTTTCATCACCGACTGCTGTCGCTGTTTTATCGAGCCTGGGCAGACGCGCAACCAACGGTGCAGCTTGATCGACCTGAATCCGACCGGTTTGCCGAATACGTCGGTTCGTTGATTGGAATCGGCTCGCCAGCATTTCATGATCGCGATGCAGTTCCCGATAATGCCAAACGCTACCATGCGGGAACTCTCGGATGCCAGACTCGTCATCCCGACGGACTATCGGCAATGCTCGCTGACTTTTTTCGAGTCCCCGTCGAAATTCGCGAGTTCGTTTGCCATTGGATGGAGCTTCCCGACGAATGCCGCACGCGGCTGGCCGGATCTCAAAATCATGGCCGGCTCGGACAAGGTGCCATCCTCGGTCGTCGCGTCTGGGATTGCCAATCCCGATTCCGACTGGTCTTTGGACCTTTGAACTATGCAGATTACCAACGACTTCTGCCTGGCGGTGAATCGTTACCAAAACTGGTCGCCTTCGTCCGGAGCTACGTCGGTGACGAATTCGACTGGGAATTGCAGTTGATCCTGAAAAAAGAAGAACGGCCGGCATTGAGGTTGGGTTCGTCCGGGCAACTCCGTCGTAATGCCTGGCTGTCGCGCCGTACGGGTGAACACGACGCAGACGAACTGGTGGTCAGCCCCATGGGAAAACATCAGAAAGGGAACCAAACCGGCAGGTAATGTGAAGCTGCTGACAAAAGTATCCGCGGAACAAAATGGGGGCTAGCTCCGAACGAGAAATGAAAAACATGGCAGAGAGGCAACGCTGCGAGGTGCCTGTCCCCTTTTTGCTCGACCGAAAATTGACAACTTTTGAACTTCAAATCGCGGCGATGCCGCAAGGGATGAATTGATTATGAGCGAAATCAGCCGAGTGGCTTTGTTCGGAAAACTGAACAGCCTGGGATATAAGGCAATCGAAAGCGCGGCGGTCTTCTGCAAGCTGCGCGGTAATCCATATGTCGAACTGGTCCATTGGCTGCACCAGCTTGTGCAGCAACCCGATTCGGATCTGCATCGGATCATCAAACACTTCGGCCTGGACCCTGCCCGACTGGCAAAGGATCTGACGGAATCGCTTGACCGGTTGCCACGCGGAGCCAGTTCGATTTCGGATATCTCTTCACATGTGGAAGAGGCGGTTGAACGAGGTTGGGTCTTCGGGTCATTGATGTTCGGTGAATCCCAGGTTCGCACCGGCCATCTGATTGTCGGTATATTAAAGACCGCCAATCTGCGGAATGCACTTCTGTCGATTTCCGGAGAATTCGGCAAGATCAAGCTCGAAAAGCTGCAGGACGAGTTTCGCAGCATCGTCGGCGGTTCACCCGAAGACTCACTCGGTGCCACAGATGGCTTTCAGGCGGGTGGAGGAGCTTCCCCCGGTGAAGCGAGCGGAGCCATGGCTCCGGCCTCGATGGGCAAGCAGGAAGCCCTCAAGAAATACACCGTCGATCTGACCGAGCAGGCACGTAGCGGCAAGATGGACCCCATCGTCGGCCGTGATGACGAAATCCGCCAACTGGTCGACATCCTGATGCGCCGTCGTCAGAACAACCCGATCCTGATCGGCGAGGCAGGGGTCGGTAAAACCGCCGTTGTCGAAGGGTTCGCCCAGCGCATCGCGCGAGGTGACGTCCCCCCCAGCCTCAAGGACGTCGAACTCCGCGCACTCGATGTGGGTCTGCTGCAGGCGGGTGCCAGTATGAAGGGGGAGTTTGAACAGCGGCTCCGCTCGGTGATTGATGAAGTGCAGGCTTCTGCCAAGCCGATCATCCTGTTCATCGACGAAGCTCACACACTGGTCGGTGCCGGTGGTGCGGCTGGAACCGGCGATGCCGCTAACCTGCTGAAACCTGCCCTGGCACGCGGCACGCTGCGGACTGTCGCCGCGACGACTTTCGCCGAATACAAAAAGCACATCGAAAAGGACCCTGCTCTGACCCGGCGGTTCCAGACGGTGCAGGTCGACGAACCGGACGAAGCCCGCGCCATCCTGATGATGCGAGGGGTCGCGTCAACCATGGAAAAACATCACAAAGTCCAGATTCTGGACGAAGCGCTGGAAGCTGCGGTCAAGCTGTCGCATCGCTATATCCCAGCCCGACAGTTGCCAGACAAGTCGGTCAGTCTGCTCGATACCGCCTGTGCCCGGGTCGCCGTCAGCCTGCACGCGACCCCTGCCGAGGTCGACGACAGCCGCAAAAGGATCGAAGCGCTGGAAACGGAGCTGGAAATCATCGGCCGAGAAAAAGCGATCGGAATCGATACCGTCAAACGGAATTCCGAAGCCAACGAATTACTC
>JBAXBD010000149.1:0-10842 GCA_037142165.1 Schlesneria sp.
CCATCACTCGATCCCGCTCTTCTGGCGAGATACTCGCCAAGGCGGAATTCTTGATCATAATCCCGGCTTTGGCACAGAAGTCGATCAATAATTTACTATCGATATCAAGCTCTTTGGCAAGAGCGAAGATCCGGATTTTCAAACGCGAGTCCTTCGTGGGAAATGCCCGACCGGTGTTCCCGGCTTAACTGCAATGACAAAGAGTTCGTCGGGGACGTCACATTCAGCCCCAGACACCTTTGCCCGAATTTATTTTTTCTCAAACGCCATCGAAACTTGCCGCCTCTTGCCGTGCGATTTAAAACACCAAACCTCACGTCTGAAACAAGCAAAAGTTCGCCTGCATCTATCAATTTTCTGATGACGACGTTGAACTTCGGGCTGCCAACCCAAATCGGCATTGTCTTACGGGCTTCAATGTTTCCCTAAAAGAGGCTTTCGCCATTTGCAAAACGCACGCGAACCGCCTGCGTCCCAAATACTCCGAACCAAAAACTCTGAACCGATCCTGATACTAGGTTAACTTGTTACAAGCTCACCAGAAAGCCTACTGAGCCGGCTGGTGCTCGACATCGTGATCACCACTGGCACCGACGACATCATTCTTTGCAATATTAGATTCGCCATTTGAACTGGTTGCACCATTACTCGATTCAGCGACCGACTTGGGCTTTTCAACAGGCTTTCGACGCTCCTGATCAAACTTATCATGCTCCTGAGCCTTCTCTTGAGCACGACGCTGACGCTGCTCTAACTCAAGTCGTTCACTCTCTTTTTCAGCATGAGCAACAATGGCATCGCACTGCTCTTCGGTCAGCCCACCCATTTCCGCTAACTGATCTGGCTCGATCACCGACAGGTCATCAAAACTCAAAAAACCTTGTGCAACGAGACTTTCCGCCAAATCTGCGGTGACATCGGGAGTCTCCGAAAACGCCTGCACAGCACGCTCCAGCTGTTCGTCAAGCTCTTCCCGAGTCATCACCTCGATGTCCCAGCCGACCAGCTTTGATGCCAACCGAACGTTTTGACCCCGTTTTCCGATCGCCAACGACAATTGATCATCGCGAACCAGCACAATGACCCGCCCCAGCATCGGACAAAGGATCACGTCCTCAACTTCAGCTGGCTGCAATGCATTCGGAACGAGAACCTGCAGAGAATCATTCCAGCGAACAATGTCGATCTTTTCGTCGCCGAGTTCGCCGGTGATGTTCTTGATTCGAGCACCGCGAACACCGACACAGGCCCCGACTGCGTCAATATTGTTGTCAATACAGCTCACGGCAACCTTGGACCGATACCCCGCTTCACGGGCCAGGGACCGCACTTCAATGATTCGCTCGGAAACTTCGGGAATTTCAAGCTCAAACAGTCGGCGAACAAATTCGACGTGAGTTCGCGAAAGAATAATCTTGACGCGACTACCAGATTTACGCACCTCAAGGACGATCGCGCGAACTCGATCACCGACCCGAAATCCTTCACCAGGAATCTGCTCGCCCCGGGGCAACAACCCCTCGACCTTGCCCAGGTTGACGATCGATGAGCCGCCCTCAAGCTTGGCTACCGTACTAGTGACGATTTGATTCCGTTGATCAACGTATTCGTCAAATAAGGAGTCGCGTTCTGCTTCGCGGATCTTTTGAATCATCACTTGCTTGGCAGTTTGGGCAGAAATCCTTCCCAGCAATTCACCTAACGCATCGGAATCAACGTCTTTACCGTTTGTCTTGACAGTTGGATGCCCAGAGGCACGATCAACGTGAACTTCGATAGTTTCTTCTTCGCCGTAGTGTTTGCGCGCCGCCGAAAGGATCGCCTGCTCGATCCCTTCGAACACGATCTCCTTGTCAATACTCTTATCTCTGTGAATCGCATCGACGATTCGCAAGAGCTCGGGACCGTTCATTGCGCTACCTCTAATACACCGTGGCGAAAAACGCCACAACAAGTTCCATCTCTAAAAACAAAAAAAGCGGGCACAAGTCCCACTTCGTTCGCAGTCAAGCTCGTCAAAGCCGACTATGACACCTACCCACAACCGGTGTTCCGATTGTAAATCGCGGTGCCGACCAGGAACCTGTCGTTATTTCAGGCTACATGGAAATTGACTCCGCTCAAAAGCTGAGACTCAAAACCGCACTTCATGGACGCTCATCCAACAAAATTCGCCTCAGACTGGTAATTGTGTCTGTCGACATGCAGAGGAACATCCCTTCCGTGCAACGGTGACGATACTGGCCATGACTCGTCATGTCAAGGAGTTCCAACGAGTTCTGTGGATATCGTCCACCATGTGAACTCGTTCTCTTAAAAAGGCAACAACGCCATCGCTTTTGACGGTTTGAAGCGCGATAGCAAATCGCCCAACATTTTGGGCGCGGCAACCGCAGTATCCGCAACATTGACAAGACGGCTAACACCGGGCACGATCGAACCGAACCTATGCATGAGCGACTGGATAATCCTACTTCGCCCTGTTCACGGTAGACGCAATGCTTTTGGGGTGATACGATCTGATTTATGGGTAACAAGTGATCGTAATCGAATTAAAGTTACGATTATTTCGGCGTCTCACACGGATTGGTAATGACGAAAAGGGCACTCATGACTGCATCGAAGTCTGAAGTATCTGTGCTTCCGAAAAAGAAAAGAAAATCCCCTGCAGGCGTTGCCACAAACGATTTGGTGTTTAGCGCTTATAGCGGAACAAATGATGAAGTATTTAGAAACGTGATGTCGCTTTACGTCGCTCCCGGTAGTCGTGTTGCTGATGTTACGTTTGGCAAGGGCGTCTTTTGGAAGGCGATCGCGCACGACACGTACAATCTTTTAAAAAGCGATTTATCGACGGGCACGGATTGCCGTACGCTGCCGTATGAGACATCTTCATTAGATTGCGTCGTGTTCGATCCCCCATACATGCATACGCCCGGAGGCACGGCGCATGTCAATCACCAGAATTACGAAGGTTACTACAAAAACAACGTTACGGCATCGTCAAAGAAGTATCATGACGCCGTTCTCGACCTGTACTTCACAGCCGCCGAGGAAGCCTCTCGAGTGCTCACCCACAAGGGAATCTACATCGTAAAATGTCAAGATGAAGTCTGCGCAAATCAGCAACGACTGACTCACGTCGAAATTATCAACCAACTTGTCCAATATGGCTTTGTGTGCGAAGACCTGTTCGTGTTAATGCGGGTCAACCGCCCCGGTGTGTCACGAGTCATTCGTCAGGTACACGCCAGAAAAAACCACTCTTATTTTCTCGTATTCCGCAAGAAAAACGGTAATTCAAGATGGCGCGGGGTCACGCAATCGGTGAGCCCACCGCAAGTTGAGAAGCCTCAGAAAAGAATGAAGCAAACTTCTTTACTTGAATGAATGGGTATTTTAACCCCAATTCGGCGTATTTCCTGGGAAGATCAAAATAATAGATGCGATGCATTTGTGCGATAAACATTTGGTAAATAACCCATTGGTCGGGCAGGCATACTTCAGTAACGCCGAAATTCGGCTTGGCGTTGGTTTCAGCGATTGAGACAAGCACGCCCTTGAATCGGCCCAACCCAAAAACTCCGTCAATCACACGCTGATGTGCCCAAACTTGAATGACCCGCTCTCTTGTTGACGTCTTGACTGGCATGTGTATCTTACTGTTTCCATGCCCGAGATCAAAAATGAAGTCAGTCGGAAGCGAGTTACGAATTTCCAAGCTTTGAATTTCAATGAAGTTTTTGGGATTCACGCCAAGTGACCGTCCTACCAGATGTCCGGTCAATTTTTCAAAGAATGTCGCTGGCGTTTTTTTATCGCCAGTTTTCACGAGATCAGCTGCGGCGCAGTAGGAGATGGCTAACGTATAAAGCACACGCTCCAGTACGTCGAAGGGCATTTCTTCGACCTCGCAATTCAAAACTTTTGCAACGAATGAGGTCGTGAGGCGCTCATCAAAAAGCGAGTCGTTGATTGGGCGCGTCAGACGCGAATCATCCCCGCGAAAACTGAAATATGCCTTCTCCATGTCACAGTTAAGCGGTTGTCGATCGCATTTTGACAACGAAATCAACGACGCTCGAATGGTTTGCTCAAGGGCATGTGAAACCGCATCCCCTTTGAGATCGTCAGCGAGACTGGTCAAGCGCATGAGTTCCTCATACGATTCGCGAACCCCGTTTGACGACGAGTTGGTGGATGACTTCGAGGTCTTTTTTGCCATTTTACCCTCCATTGAAATCACCATCGGTAGTTTAAAGACGGATTCTGGTCAACATGGGTTTCGCACTTTGCGCGTGCAGTTTATTCCGAACCAGACACCAAAAGGCTGTTAACCAACAAAGTGATTTCTCAGGACATGTTGACGCAATGACCGGTTCCGGATTGAATCATGCCATTGCAGGGATGTTTTACGTGCCAGCCAACTCTTGGAGTTTCCCATGTTTCGTCGATATTGGATCGTTCTCGTTCTGTGTTTAGGGTCAATCGCTTCGGCTCAATCCGAGGCAGAACACGAAAAGATGAAGAAAGATGCCGAGGCAGCGTATCAGTTGGGTGACTTTGCCAAGTGCAAGGAATTAACAACCAAGGTTCTCGCCCAAAACCCGAAAGATCATGCCGCAATGTATCTTCGTGCCAGTTCGCGAGTCGAACTGGGCGTGTTCAAGCGCGACATCCAGGAATTACGCGAAGGGATTCAGGATGCCCGCGAATCACTGAAAATTGGCGGAAGCTCAGTGGTTAACTACTACCTTCCGTATTTGTATGGGATGATTGCTCTGGCAAATATGGAAGGCAAGAAGGAGCATGCGATCGTTGCAGTTGATGTCGCCACGAAGAACGTCTTGAATCGCCCGAATCTCAAACCCGACGAAAAAGCGAATGTCCTGTACCAGCGTGCTGCGGCATACATTCACCTCAAGGATTTGAACGCGGCAATCGAAGACTATCAGGCGGCTATCAAGAGTGAACCAAGCCACCTGGGTGCACATGTCGGCCTGGCCGAAACGTATAATGTTTCCGGCCAACCGGATAAAGCCCTGGCTGCGTTTACCGCTGCCATTGAAACATTTCCCAATAACCACCTTGTCTACAACAATCGAGGGTTGTGCTACCAACAACAGGGTAAACCGCAAGAAGCGGTTAACGATTTCAACAAAGCGCTGGAAATTGACAAAAATTTTGCGGTCGCCTACACAAACCGCGGCTACACCTATCAAAGCGTGGGAAATCTGAAAGACGCAGAGCAGGATTTCACAAAAGCCATCAGTATCGAAGCAAACAACCCCTTGTTTACAAGCCTCCGCGGAACGTGTCGCCTCTCGCAGGGAAATACGGCAGGAGCTATTGAAGACTATAAGCAAGCAATTCGCCTGACGCCACAAAACCCTGTCGCATACGCCGATCTTGGTTTTGCGAAATTCTTTTCCAAGGATTATTCGGGTGCAAGTGAAGCGTTCAATCAAGCCATACAAATTGACGCCAACGCGACACGATATTTGAACCCATGGCTGTTGTGGTCACTGGTTCTCTCGGGCAAACCCGATGCCGTTTCCGACATCGCCGCTGCGAGTGCGAACAAACCCGAGAACGAGCGAGATTGGATCGATGCTCTTGTTCTTTTCCTTGGTGGAAAGCTCTCAGAACAACAACTTGACAACTTCGTGACCGCGACCACCGACCCTAAAATGAAAAACGCCCAGCGCTGCGAAGCTTACTTCTTCATTGCCGAACGGCGATATGCCGCCAACGACAAAGCCAACGCCACAGCATTTTATAAGCAAGTCCTTCAGACCAAGGCGGCGCAGCTTTCCGCTTTTCGCGGTGCCCAATATGCACTGCAATCATTTGCGAAATAGGCGAGTACAACGGTTCTGTGACATTTAAAAGGCGATGTAAGTCTAAACCGCCGCAATGCAACGTTGTTGCACTGCGGCGGCATCTTTTTGATCATTCCGAAAGCCAAGGGATGGTGGCCGGGTCAACGCACGGTGTACGAACTTGTTTCCGGAGGCGTCATCAGTTCGAGTGAGTTGTTCTTTTCGCCAATCTTTTTTCTGTCATCGGCCGTTATGCATTCTCCTGAGCGGCCAACTTGAGACCGGCCTTTCGAAAACCTGATCTCACGATTCAAGGTTTCGCGAAAGCATCGCAACATCTTCTTTTATCCGGCTCTCAATCGTATGCCCCTTGAGCATGGTCGCCCAGCAATCGTCGCTGTCTTGAATTACAAGCTGCCAAGACATCCGGGTCAAATTGCCAGTCAAGAAACGGAGCGAAATGTTGTGCCATTTCGCGTCGACCGTAGTGGACTTGTAACAGATAGCGAACTTGATCGGGAGATCGATTGTCGCTGCCGCTGTGCCACAAATCACTGCGAAAGAACAAGACATCACCTGCATTACACAGGACTGGCTGAAGCAATCGATCACCCCATTGCTTCTCGGTTCGGGCCGGTTTCCTTCCCGCCTTGTGACTGCCCGGTATCACATGCGTAGGGCATAGCTCTTCCGTTTGCGGGCTGAGATAGAAATGAGCCGTACAAAGAAACATGGGGACGCGGATTTCTTCGGGAACTCCAGCAGCGGGCCATTCCATCGGCAAATAATCCAGGTGAAGCCCAACTCCATGATGGCCTGGATGACTGCGCCACGCCGTTTCGCCAATGATGTGACAGTTGCTGCCGAGCGCTCGCTCCGCGACATCGATGACCCCTTCGCGATCCAGGAACGAAAGCCAGAACGGGTCCCGATTAAACACGTTTTTGTAATGATCGGTTAATCCTTCAAAGTCCCATCCAATCGGTGAAAGACGATCGATCTTATCGCGTGCGATCTTTATTTCTGTGGTCTGAAGGACTCCCGGGATTAAAACAAATCCGTCAAGGTGCATCGCTTCCAGCATCTGATCGACATCCCTCCGGTCATACATCGGAAGTCGCTCGTAGAATTGTTTTTGCGCCATCGATCGGGATACTTGACTTGTCATCGTCGTTACGCCAGTTGAGCAAAATCGACTTTGCGAATTACATAGGTTGTGCAAAACACTGTAATCTCTTTCGGTGGGAATTTCGAAAGACTTGGCCGTATCAACATCAGAAAGTTGGGTTGCGGCTTCGAATCCTGATGCTGAACTTATGGAACAGATCTGACGAAAGGAAACAAGAATGACAGAAAGTCACCGAATCAAAAAAGGGGCCGTTAAGAAGGCCACGAAAAAAGTAGCCTCGCGCCCTGCCCCGCCGCGCCCTGCCAAGGGAGATGGAGAAAACGAAGTTCTCGCAAATATTGCTGCGATGACGGGGACTGATCGCAGACTGGGTGAACGGATTCATGCTCTCGTCAAAGCCAGTGCGCCGAGTCTCATTCCGAGGCTCTGGTACGGGATGCCCGCCTATTCCAAAGATGGCAAAGTCGTCTGTTTCTTCCAAAGCGCGCAGAAGTTCAAAACGAGGTACGCAACGCTCGGCTTCATGCACGAGGCCAACCTCGACGACGGTGCCATGTGGCCGACCGCCTATGCTTTGAAAGAACTGACCGCCACGGAAGAAAAAATGATCAGCGCGCTCGTCAAGAAGGCGGTCAGCTGATGACTATTCTCTTCCATGTGCGACGAGTCGTGTAATCTCTCGGGCTCTTCTTTATTAGTTGTTTCATCTTGCGGGACTTGACGGTCGAAAATGGAATCCTCTCAGCGACGTGATGACGTTTTAAAGTGCTGACTGAGTAATTCCATATTCATTCGGTTTGCTTTCCAGGCGACATCAAGCATATCGCCGAAAACGGGAACGATCCCGACGCCCACATCAACCGCGACGTTCCAGATCATCCGAGCGATCAACCAGCGCGGTGCGCCAAGCCGTCGTGCTTCGCGAATCAGCCACATGGAAATACCTCCGCTGATAACATCGCCGATACCGGGTACCAGGCCGATGATCGCATCAAGACCAAACTCGATATCCGTTCCGGGAATGCGAAACTGACCATCAAGAAGCTCGGCGATTTTCCTTAGTTGTTCGATTTTCTGATGCTTTTCAGGATCGATAATAATCTCCGGCTCGATCGCTCCTCCCTTAATCACTTCGCCCCTCCAAAATGGCCCTACGAACATCGAATAATTGAATAAACCAAGGCGACACTGCATTTTCAGGTGATCCACGGCATGCTGTTGCACATCTCATTTCACTTGAACACGATGTGCGTGGGTCTCCTGACCCCGAACGAGCGACCGACCGAAGGTCTCCTCTTCGCGTTATTTGCTTGTGAACGTGATTTACGGCACGACGGATCATGTTTTGGCTTCTAAAATTCTGTAATCCATGCGTATGGAAGGCAACCAGCCTGACGAATGCGCCAAGAAATTGAAACGAGAGATTCAGTCGGAACTTTTGAACAAGGTCGAGAGACCTGCGGATAAGCGGCGTGGAGGAAGAACGGATATCAAGGATACTGAGTGTGGCAATCTGGCGACCTGTCCTCACAGTCGAAGAAGTCTAGCGCAAGCCGTCAAAACAGACCGTGCCCCCGAAGACTGAATTGACGAATTTGTCGTGGTGTCCGGCAGTTGCACTCGCACAATTTATACAGAGAGGTAATCAGTACTTCTTCAAGACTCGTGGGCGTTTGATATGATTTCGCGGATATAGGATTGCAGTAGCCCCTGCTCCGTTGCTCCCGTGACGATCCTTTGCAGGTATTCGTCGGTCGGTGAAGTCGCGACTTTCGTCACATGATCTGCGAGGGCAATGTAAGTTGTGACATCGAGTCGTTCGCCTGCTTGACATTTGACCGTCACCTGTCGTCGTTCGTATCCGGATTCGTAACGATCCATGATTCGCAACGCATCTGGAGTGCAGCGATAGACGACGCCCAAAACGCTGGACTCTGAATTCGCCTCGATATTCGCATAAACGTTACCATCTTCGCCAAGCATGTTGAACAACAGACGATAGCCAGGCAACAACGCGCGTCGCGGCCAGCCTTCGTTCCGATCAATGTGGCCGATGCGCTGAACGATCTGTTGCGTCCACAGATTGCTGCCATAAGCAAAGTAGTAGATCGTCATCAATTAGCTGCCATTCCCGATGACAATCCGTTTTCGTTGACTTCGTATGTCCAGACTTTGAACGACTTCAGCGTGTTCACGCCGAACGTGGTTGTCAGAGCGACATCCGCCGCATCGCGGCCTCGTGCCATCAAAACTCGGCCAATCCGAGGGACATTATTTCTTGCATCGAACGCGTACCATTGTCCGCCGAGATAGGCTTCAAACCATGCGCTGAAATCCATGGCTGCGGCCACGGGAGGGACGCCGATGTCGCCCAGGTATCCCGTGCAGTAACGTGCCGGGATATTGCAGTTGCGGCAAAAAGTAATTGCCAGATGCATGAAGTCGCGGCAGACTCCGTGTTGCTCGCGATAAACTTCCAGGGCCGTTCGATTGGCTCGGGCCTTCATGTAATCAAAGCGAATGTGCTGGTGAACGAAGTCACAAATGGCTTGGACTCGCGGCCAGCCTGGTTGGCTTCCACCAAACAACTTCCAGGCAACATCCTTCAGTTCGCTGTCGACTTCGCAGTATCGGCTGGCCAGCAAATATTGCAGTACTTCGCAGGGCAAGTCTTGAACGGCTTGCTGCGATGCATTCGGGACTCGTAAATCCGGTAACCCGGAATCCGTGACGACCGCATCGTTGCGAAAAACGATTCTTCCCGCCGGAACGAAGACACGAGCACATCGGTTGCCATAAACGTCGATAAAATCTGAGACGGGCACAAGCGGTTCGATCTGCAGGTGCTCGGGCATCCGAATAGTCGGGGACCGCAATGGATGCGTGTAAAGCATCAAAATCATGGCCGCAGGTTCGGGCGACTCGAAAGCAATTTCATAACCGACTCTGATCAACATACCAAATCCGATCTAACGCGGTGGGGTATGAAAGGGCGCTTCCATCCCACTTGAGCTTACCACAATCATTCCCTTAAAGCGCGAAATTTTTCGTAAATCCCCAGGGGTGACAATCGTTTTGAGCCGGGGTGCCACGGTTTTGGACTTCCTCGGGTCTGAAACTTGACTCATTGAGTCAAGTTTCAGGATTTCAGCCAAAGTCGCCATCATCGCTCCACGTAACGAGCATGCGTCGGAAACGATTCAAGCGTTGCCGACGCATCGGTACAGGTATTCCCTTTGAATTTCTGAATTGAGAACATTTCGGATTGGAATTTGACAGGTTCTCGAAAAATGCTCATCACGCGGTGAGGCTCTCAGCATTTGTCGCGGCGGCTTCCAGCCTCCGTCTCTTTTTCTGCGGCTAGAAGCCACAACTACGCTTCGTGGCTCACCGTTTTCGAGCGACATAAGCTGACAACCTTGGCGCGATAATGGCGACTTTGGTCTGAGGCGAAGCCCTCGCTGGCGTCTTCGACGAGGCCGTGTCTTCATCGTGCGAAAACGTGTCCGAAGAACAACAGGCCGTACCAAAGACGGTAAGACCGCAGCACCCATTTTTGAGGCTTTCCTACGAAATAGGAAAAACAGACATCATCATCCAAGATTTCGTGTAACTTTTGCGAAAAGAATCTTCTCTTTATGACAGGTTCCTTTCGCAATGTGTTTTATTCGACAGGTATTGCCATGAGCGATTCCACAAAATGCCCACGATGCGGATCAGATCTGCCCGCTAATTTTCTTCCGGGGGGCTGTCCAACATGCATGCTCCAGCAGGGGTTGTCTCCGAACACCTATCTGAGTGGAAACAACTCCGTCGGTAGTAGCGGTCCGTCCGGGCGACGCCGAAGCTGGACACCGCCAGCTCCTGCCGAACTGGCTCCACGGTTTCCTC